>CAXTVE010000041.1:6116-13978 GCA_964247485.1 uncultured Propionibacteriaceae bacterium | reverse complement strand
GGCATGCCCCGCCCGTTGTCGGCCACCCGCAGGGCGACGGCCGTCCCCTGACCGCTCAGTGTCAGGTCGACCGTGTCGGCTCCGGAGTGACGCGCCGCGTTCGTGAGTGCCTCCTGGGCCACCCGGTAGACGACCAGCTCGGCCTCAGGACGCAGAGCAGGAAGACCTGGGGCGAAGCCGCGCCGGACATGCGCTCCTGAGTGCACCGTGAACTCGGTGGCCAGGGCGGCCAGCGCGCTGAGCAGGCCCAGGTCCTCGAGCACACCCGGGCGGAGCCGGCGGGCCACCTGCTGGACCTCGGTCAGGCTGGCCCGGGCGGCGTCTTGGACCAGTCGGAGATCCGCGGCGATGGTGTCGGGCGCGCTGTCGATGGCCCGCTTGAGACCGAGGAGGACGACCGTCAGTCCCTGGCCCACCTCGTCGTGCAGCTCCTGGGCGATCCGGTGCCGCTCGGCCTCCTGGGCGGCCAGCGCTTTGGCGTTGTTCAGGCCCCGCTCGGTCTCCAACCTGATCACCATGGCGTTGAAGGTCCGCACCAGCTGGCGTACGGCACCCTCGCCCATCTCCGGCAGCCGCTGACCCGGCAGCTGCAGGTCGACGTGCTCCATCACCTTGATGAGCCGGTCCAGGGGCCCCAGGCTGGTGCGCAGCAGCAAGGAGTTCATGCCGAGGATGACGGTCAGCCCCAGGGCCAGCACGATGCCCTCGGAGATCAGGACCTGCGACGACACGGTCGCGGGGGAGAGGGCAAGCGCCGCGGTCCCGCCGACGAAGGCGACACCGTTGATGAGGCACACGCGCCAGTAGAGCGGCAGGCGGGCGAAGACCTTCATGGGGCCCTACCCTCACCCACGCCGGGACGTTCGGCAAGGAGTCCCCGCCGGTGCGGTCCGGAAGTGGGTGTTACCACGGATGGGCACGGGACGGCCCCTCCCCGGACACTGGTGGTGCGGCAGGCATGAGCCCCGCCCGTACCGGCCGATCGCTCGTGCCCGCCGCACCATCATCGGGTGCCGGCGAAGGGAGGGCCGATGCGCAGAGGGGCGGACGGTCCTCCGTTCCACGCTCCGGGCGGTCCGCGTGCCTGAGGGATCGCTGCTCTGGGTCCTGGTGGGCGGGGTCCTCCTCGTGCTGCTGGCCGGAGTCGCCGTCCGGGTCGTGCCGGAGCACCAACGGGTGGTCGTCACCCGGTTCGGCCGTGTCGTCCGGGTCGCCGGCCCCGGCCTCACCGTCCGGGTGCCGGGCCTCGAGGACGTCACCACCGTCTCACTGCGACCGCACGAGCGGCAGGTCGTCGTCTCGGCCACCACCCGGGACGGGATCCACGTGCAGCTGCTGGTCCGGGTGGTCTGCCGGGTCACCGAACCTTCTCGTTCCGTCGCGGCAGCTCTCGACGCATTCGAGGCCACCGTCGACGTGCTCGAGAGCCGGCTGCACAGCGGCGTCGGGCAGAGCGACATCGGCTCGGTGCTGCCCCTGCGCGCCAGCCTCGAGGCGGACCTGCCGGCCGCCGTCAACGAGGTCACGGCGACCTGGGGCGTGGAGGTGCTGGACCTGAAGCTGCTGGACGTCGGGGCGCGACTGAGCGGCGACCTGCTCCGGGGGCTGCAGCGCCCCGACGCCTCGATCTGAGGCGGACACGCCCGCTCGAAGTGGGTGTTACCACGGATGGTGTCGACCGCGCCGGCCGAACAGACTGCTCGCACCGGGACCGAGACCGAGGGCAGACCAAGACCGGAACGCCCACGACGGAAGGTGCGTTCGGATGCCGATGTCGACGACACAACCCGCGGCCCACGCCCACTCTCCGCCGGGTGGACCGGCTCACCCGTACGCCAGACTGGAACGGAGGTGCTGCGATGACGACCCGACAGCTGTTCGGGCGCAGCGGTGCACGAAGGATCGGAGCCATGCAGGCCAGCGACATTGCGGTGCAACTGCCCACGGTGACCTTGCGCGATCCCGTCACCAAGGCGGTGAAGATCATGGCGATGGCCCAGATGCCGGGGATGATCGTGGTCGACGACGCCTTCCGGCCCAAGGTCGTCCTGCCCGGGACCCAGGTGCTGCGGATGACCGTGCTGTCCAGCTATCAGCGGGACCAGGCCCTGGCGCGGACCATCGACGAGGCCCACGCCGACCACTTCTGGACCGAGCTCGGCCAGCGGACGGTCAGCGACTGCCTGCCGCCGGGACTGGCCAGGCCGACGGTGGTGTCGGAGGACGCAACTCTGCTGGAGGTCGCGAATCTGATGGCGCGTCAGCACAGCCCGCTGATCGCGGTCGTCAACCGCGACGGCCGGCTCGTCGGCGCCATCACGCTCAACAACCTGGTCGCCAGCCTGGCCTTCCCCGACGCGAACGACTGAGCCCTGGCGGCCGCGGGGGAACCCGTCCCGGCCCCGGTCCCCGCCGGGTCGGCGGCCGCCTGGTCCTGGTCCGGGGGTCGGTCCGATGAGCGCCGTCCTCGCCCTCGGGATCTTCCTGGTGGCCTTCTTCTTCATCGCCACCGAGCGGGGCGACAAGGTCAAGGTCGTGCTGGTCGCGGCCGCGGTGATGGCCGTGATCGGCGTGGTGCCCGGGACCGAGGTCTTCTACTCCGAGCACGAGGGCATCGACTGGAACGTCATCTTCCTGCTGCTGGGCATGATGATGATCGTCGGCGTCATCAAGCAGACCGGGCTGTTCGAGTACCTGGGCATCTGGGCGGCCAAGAAGTCCCGGGGGCGGCCTTATCGGCTGATGGTGATGCTGATGGTGATCACGGGCATCGCGTCACCGGTGCTGGACAACGTGACGATCATCATGCTCGTCGTGCCGGTGACCATCGTCGTCTGCAACCGGCTCCGGATACCGGCCCAGCCCTACATCATCGCGGAGATCCTCGCCTCGAACATCGGGGGTGCGGCCACGCTCATCGGCGATCCGCCGAACATCATCATCGCGAGCCGGGCAGGCCTGACCTTCAACGACTTCCTGGTCCACATGACCCCGATCGTGGTCGTCGTCTTCGTCGTCTTCGTGCTCTTGACCCGAGTCCTGTTCCGCAAGGAGTTCACCTACCACCCGGAGAACGCCGCGGCCGTGATGGCCCTCCAGGAACGGCGGGCCATCACCGACGTGCGGCTCCTCGTCCGCTGCCTGGTCGTCCTCGGGTTGGTCATCGTCGGTTTCACCCTGCACGCCGCCCTGCACATCGAGCCGTCGATCGTGGCCCTGCTCGGGGCCCTCGTGATGTTCCTGGTGTCCGGGGTCAACATCAACGACGTGCTCGAGGAAGTGGAGTGGCCGACCCTGGTCTTCTTCATGGGACTCTTCGTCCTGGTCGGGGGCCTGGTTCACACCGGGGTGATCGACGCGATCGGGCGCTGGGCGGTCGCCGTGGTGGGCGCCGACTACTTCGCCGCGGCCACCGCGCTCATCTTCGGCTCGGCCGTCCTCGGTGCGTTCTTCGACAACATCCCGTATGCGGCCACGATGGCGCCCATCGTCGAGGAGCTGGTCGCCCAGGACACCGACCCGGTCACAGGCCAGGCCCTCTGGTGGGCCTTCGCCCTGGGGGCCGACTTCGGTGGCAACGGCACCGCCGTCGCGGCGAGCGCCAACGTGGTCGGCCTCGGCATCGCCGCCAGTTCCGGTCATCCCATCAGCTTCTGGCAGTTCACCCGCTACGGGATCGTCGTCACGTTGATCAGTACCGCGCTGGCCTGGGTGTACGTCGCGCTGCGCTACTTCGGTTGACCCGCGCCGCTACGCCGGATCGACGCGGCGCAGGGCGGGGTCGTCGGTGGCAAAGGTCCGGACCGGGCCCGGCGGCGTGTCCCGGGTCTCGAAGCGGACGGTGACCCGGCCGAGCCCGCTGCCCCAGATCCAGCCGCGACCGTGCTGGGCGTGCTCCACGTCCAGCCCGGGCCGCCAGTCCGGGCTCGGCTCCGGCTCGGGGACGGTCGCTTCCACGGCCTCGACCTCCGTGCCGGCCTCGACCTCCTCGTCGGTGGCGAACAGCTCCGCCTGTCGGAGCTCGGTCAGGCCGGCCACCCCCACCCCGAGCAGGCGTACACCGCCCCGGACGTTGACGGCGCCCAGCAGGCCGACGGCGACCGTGGCGATGGTGTCGGCCGCGTCGGTCGCACTGGACAGGGTTCGGGCGCGGGTGTGCGTCGAGAAGTCCGGCCGGCGCACCTTGATGGTGACCGTCCGGGCGAACAGCCCGGCCGCGCCCAGCCGGGCGGCGACCTGACCGGCCTGCCGGGTCAGGATAGACCGCTGCTCGCCGGTGTCGGTCACGTCGGTCGCGAAGGTGTCCTCGGCCGAGATCGACTTGGTCTCCCGCTCGGGCTCCACCGGCCGGTCGTCGCGGGCGTACGCCAGCTCGACCAACGCCTGGGCCTGCGCCCGCCCGACGATCGGCGCGAGCTCGCCGACCGCGTACGCCTGCAGGTCGGCGACCGTCCGGACGCCGATCCGCTGCAGCTTCTCAGCCGTCACCGGCCCGACCCCGGGGATCACGCCCACCGGCATGGGCCCGAGCAGCGAGACCTCGGTGCCGGGCGCGACGATGGTCAGCCCGTCCGGCTTGGCCAGCTCCGAGGCGACCTTGGCCATGAACTTCGAGGTCCCCACCCCCACCGACGCGGTCAGCCCGCCGGTCGCGGCGGCCAGGTCGGCCTTCAGCTCGGCCACCCGGGCGGTCAGCCCCGCCTCGTCGAACGCCACCGGCCGCGGGGCCGCGCGCAGGTCGACGAAGGCCTCGTCCAGGCTCAGCGGCTCGACCAGCGGGGACAGGGCCCGGAGCAGCCCCATCACCTGGGCGCTGGCGGTGCGGTAGGCCGGGAAGCGCCCGGCCAGGAACGCCGCGTGCGGGCAGCGCCGTCGGGCCTCGTGCGCCGGCATCGCAGAACGGACGCCGAACACCCGGGCCTCGTACGACGCGGTCGCCACCACGCCCCGCTGCCCGACCCCGCCGACCACCACCGGCTTGCCGCGCAGCGACGGCTTGTCCCGCTGCTCCACGGAGGCGAAGAAGGCGTCCAGATCCAGGTGCAGGATCGAGGCCTCACGTCGCACCGCCCCATTCTCCGGCTCCGGCGTCAGGCCCGGCGACCGCCGATCGCCTTCAGCACGGCGTCGGCGTCGCGGCCCTTCATCCGGGCGAGGGACCGGGCGGCGGACCCGTACTCCACCGTGATCGCCGCGCCCCGGTGCCGAGCGTTGTACCAGCCGGTCATGGTGCCGTGGCAGGAACCGTGGCAGTCGAGGTGGCGGACGGGCAGGTCCAGGCCGGCGGAGAGCCGGCGCATCAGCGCCCGGTCCTTCACCGCGTACGAGTCGACCCCGATCAGGGGCTGGTGCCAGGAGACCAGATACTTCGGCTCGACCCGGTCCAGGAACCTCATCACAGCCCGGGTCTCCCGGCCCGACGCGGCCGAGGGCCCGGAGTGGTCCCGGCGCACCCAGCGGTGCGGGAAGTTGCGGTTGAGGTCGACCTGGCCGGCGATCCAGCGGCGGTCGCGGGCCAGCCCGTCCGGGTTGAGCACCGGCACCACCCACAGGTCGACGCCCTCGATCTTGCGCCCCTCGAGCAGGCCGCGGGCGACGTACTGGCCGAAGTTCTCCTCCCCGTGCATGGTCGCCACGACCATCACCACAGGACGGCCCTGCTGCCCGGCCCGGTACGCGGTGATCGGCCGCCCCTCGGCCGACCGGCCGATGACCTCCGACGCGTACCAGGTCCGCGGCCCGCGGGCGTCGGCGACCGCCCGGTTCAGCGCCTGCCGCGTTCGCGGCCCGTAGCGACCCGTCGCGGTCAGCCCGGAGTCATGCTGGACCTGCCTCAGCGCGTCCCGGGTGCTCGGTCCGAAGGTGCCGCCGTTGTGCTGTGCGCGCAGGTAGCCCGCTGCGATCAGCTGGTTCTGGATCGCGCGGACCTGGGCGCCGGAGTCCCCGTACGCCGGATCGGCGGCGCCCGCCCGTGGCGGCCCGAGCAGCAGCACGGGAACGGCCAGCGCGACGACCAGAAGCGTTCGTAGGGTCCGACGGCGGAGAGCGCGCATCGCGGGAGACCACCTCTCACCCCGAGCGAGCAGTATGCCGGTCGGGAAATCGGCGTGCAACCAGCCTGGCCGGGGTAGCACTCGCGTGAGATGTCGATCATCTCGACTAGCCTGTGACCTTCGGGGATCAAGGACTGTCGGTGCTGTCGACGAGGATGACACCGGTATCGACGACGCGGAACGACATCAGGGGAACCACACGATGGACATCTGGCCGGGGAGGCCTTACCCGCTCGGCGCGACCTATGACGGCACCGGCGTGAACTTCGCCCTCTTCTCGGAGGTGGCCGAGCGCGTCGAGCTCTGCCTGATCGACGGAGACGGTGCTGAGACCCGACACGAGCTGATCGAGGTCGACGGCTTCG
Source organism: uncultured Propionibacteriaceae bacterium (assembly GCA_964247485.1). Taxonomy (GTDB): domain Bacteria; phylum Actinomycetota; class Actinomycetes; order Propionibacteriales; family Propionibacteriaceae; genus Microlunatus. The sequence continues at coordinate 7,560 of CAXTVE010000041.1, read as the reverse complement.
TCTGGCACGCTTACGTGCCGCGGGTCCAGCCGGGCCAGCGCTACGGCTACCGGGTCCACGGGCCGTACGACCTGGCGAACGGACACCGCTGCAACCCGAGCAAGCTGCTGCTCGACCCCTATGCGAAGGCCATCGACGGCCAGATCGACGGCGACGAGTCGCTGTTCTCCTACCGCTTCGGCGACCCCGCCGCGTTCAACGGCGACGACTCGCTCGGCCACACGATGTACTCGGTGGTCGCCAATCCCTTCTTCGACTGGGGCCACGACCGCCCGCCGCGGCACGAGTACCACGAGACGGTCTTCTACGAGACCCACGTCAAGGGCCTGACCATGACCCACCCGGGCGTCCCGGACAACGTGCGGGGCACGTACGCGGGGCTTGGCCATCCGGCGATCATCGACCACCTCACCTCGCTCGGCGTGACCGCTGTCGAGCTGCTCCCGGTGCACCAGTTCGTCAACGACTCCCACCTGGTGGACCAGGGCCTGTCGAACTACTGGGGCTACAACACCATCGGCTTCCTCGCCCCGCACGGCGCCTACTCCAGCGGTGGCACCGACGGCCAGCAGGTGACCGAGTTCAAGGCGATGGTCAAGACGCTGCACGAGGCCGACATCGAGGTCATCCTCGACGTGGTCTACAACCACACCGCCGAGGGCAACGAGCGCGGCCCGACGATCGCCTTCCGCGGCCTCGACAACGCGGCCTACTACCGGCTGGTGGACGACGCCAAGGACCACTACTACGACACGACCGGCACCGGCAACAGCCTGTTGATGCGCAGCCCGCACGTGCTGCAGCTGATCATGGACTCGCTGCGCTACTGGGTGCTCGAGATGCACGTCGACGGGTTCCGCTTCGACCTGGCGGCCACCCTGGCGCGGCAGTTCCACGAGGTGGACAAGCTGTCGGCGTTCTTCGACATCATCCAGCAGGACCCGGTGATCTCCCAGGTCAAGCTGATCGCGGAGCCCTGGGACCTCGGGGACGGCGGCTACCAGGTCGGCAACTTCCCGCCGCTGTGGAGCGAGTGGAACGGCAAGTACCGCGATACGGTGCGCGACTACTGGCGCGGGGAGTCCGCTGCCCTCGGTGAGTTCGCGTCCCGGATCACCGGCTCGTCCGACCTCTACGCGCACTCCGACCGGCGGCCGACGGCCTCGGTCAACTTCGTGGTGGCCCACGACGGCTTCACGCTGCGGGACCTGGTCAGCTACAACGAGAAGCACAACGACGCCAACGGGGAGAACGGCCAGGACGGCGAGAGCCACAACCGCTCCTGGAACGGCGGCGTCGAGGGCGAGACCGACGATCCGGCGGTCAACGACCTGCGGCTGCGGCAGCAGCGCAACTTCATCACCACCATGATGGTCAGCCAGGGTGTGCCGATGCTCGCCCACGGCGACGAGCTGGGGCGCACCCAGCACGGCAACAACAACGT
>CAXTVE010000041.1:0-6016 GCA_964247485.1 uncultured Propionibacteriaceae bacterium | reverse complement strand
GACACGATCCCCGAGCAGGACGCCATGGGCCGTCGAGTGACCGACGACCATCTGCTGATGCTGTTCAACGCCCATGACGAGGCCGTCCGGTTCACCCTGCCGCCCAAGAGCTTCGGCAACGACTGGTGCGTCCGCCTGGACACCGCCACCGGCGCGGTGGACCCGCCGCGGGAGACGCCGTGGCGGGCCCGGTCCAAGCATGTGGTGGAAGCGCACTCGATGATGGTGCTGTCGACCAAGGTCGTACCGCCGGAGGAGCGGGCCGCCTCGGAGCAGCGGGCGGCGAAAGCCATGCCGACCACGGCCCGGGACTCGGCCACCCTCAGCTGACGAACGACGCCTGAGCCCTTCGACGAGCAGCAGAGCTTTGTCGAAGGTCAACGAGAGGAGAAACGTGACCCAGGTTCCCGACCTCGCCCTGAGCAGCGGACGGACCATCCCGCAGCTCGGGTTCGGGGTGTTCCAGATCGAGCCGGACGAGACCGCCGAGGCGGTCGGCCAGGCCCTGAAGGTGGGCTACCGGCACATCGACACGGCCGAGATGTACGCCAACGAGGCCGGCGTCGGCGAGGGCCTGCGGGCCTCCGGGATCGACCGTGGCGAGGTGTTCATCACCAGCAAGCTGAACAACGGCTACCACGAGCCGGACGGTGCCCGGCGGGCGTTCGACCAGACGCTGGCCGCCCTCGGGTCGGACTACGTCGACCTGTTCTTGATCCACTGGCCGCTGCCGACCCGCTACGACGGGGACTTCGTCTCCACCTGGCAGACCCTGGAGGAGTTCTACCGCGACGGACGCGCCCGCTCGATCGGGGTGTCGAACTTCGAGGTGTCCCACCTGCGGCGGCTGGCGGCCGAGACCGACGTGGTGCCTGCGGTCAACCAGATCGAGGTGCACCCGTACTTCGGCAACGAGGAGGTGCGGGCCTACGGGGCCGAGCACAGCATCCTGACCGAGGCGTGGTCGCCCATTGCCCAGGGCGGGGTGCTGGAGGACCCGGTGCTGGTCCGGATCGCCGAGAGCGTCGGCCGGACCCCCGCCCAGGTGACGCTGCGCTGGCACGTGCAGCGTGGCGACATCATCTTCCCGAAGTCCACGACCCCGTCCCGGATCCAGGAGAACTTCGAGCTCTTCGACTTCGAGCTCACCGAGGACGATATGACCTCGATCACCGCCCTCGACAAGGGCGAGGACGGCCGAACGGGCCCCAACCCCAACCAGTTCGACTACATCCCGAACTAGTCGACCGTCCGCTCGCGGACTAACGAGCCGATGTCAGAGGTCGGGTGACGCCGGCGACCAGGGCGGCCAGGGCGAGCAGGGCGGCGACCACCAGCAGGGCACGGAGGACGCCGACCTGGTCGCCCAGGAAGCCGATCAGGGGCGGGCCGGCCAGGAAGGCCGTGTACGCGACCGAGGCCGCCACACTGACCCGCGTCGCGGCCATGGCCGGATCGTCGGCCGCGGCGCTCATCCCCACCGGGAACCCGAGTGCGGTGCCGGCGCCCCACAGCACGGCGCCGAGCACGGCCACCGGCAGCACCGCGCCGAACACGACCAGCAGCAGGCCGACCAGGGCCACCAGGGCCGAGGCGCGTACCGCCACCACGCGGCCGTGGCGGTCGATCAGGGTCGGCCCGAACCAGCGGCCCGCCGTCATCGCGGCCAGGAAGACGGCGAAGGCCAACGGCCCCACGACCGGCGCGGTGCCGTAGCCGTCGATGACCGCAACGGCGAGCCAGTCGTTGCCGACCCCCTCGGCGAAGGCCATGCACAGCACGAACACCCCGATCAGCAGCGTGCGGGGCTCGCGCCAGGCTGTCAGCACGCTGGGGCGCCGCCCGGCCGGGACGCCGACCGTCGGGTCTAGGGTGGGCGTACGCGGCAGGAAGCCACGGAGCACGAGGGCCGGCACCGCGGCCGCGTTGACCGCCGCCACCGCGAGCAGGTGCGCCGTGACCGAGACGTCGAACGCCACGCAGGCCGCGCCGCCGAGGGCTCCGGCGACCGTGCCGACGCTGAAGCCGGCGTGGAAGCGCGGCATGATCGTGCGGCCGATCTCCTGCTCGACGGCCGCGCCCTCGACGTTCATGGCCACGTCCCAGGTGCCGTTGCCGTAGCCGATGAGGAACAGGCCCACCGCGACCGGCCCGGCCCCCAGCGGGTAGCCGAGCGCCAGGACGACCAGGCCGACCGAGAGCACGCCGGCCAGGACGGCCACCGTCCGCGCCGGCCCGAAGCGGTTCACCACCAGCCCGGCCAGGGGCAGGGCCAGGATCGCCCCGGCCGCGACCGCCAGCAGCACCAGGCCGAGCTCGGACGGCGTGGCCCGCAGCGCGTCCCGGATCTGGGGGATGCGGGCAGCCCAGCTGGCGAAGGCGAAGCCGCTGCCGGTGAAGGCGACGTACACGGCCCGCTGGGCCCGCAGCGCGGTGGCATCGAACATGGCGCGGCGAGGCTACCCGTGAATGCGCCGGTCGGGACCGAACCCTTCCTAGGCTGAACCCGTGCCCACGGACGCCGTGCTCGCCCTCGGCGTCTTCGTCGTCGCCTACGTCCTGATCGCGATCGACCGTCTCCCCAAGGTGATGGTTGCGCTGGCCGGGGCCGGCGTACTCCTCGCCGTCGCGGCCGTCAGCGCCGAGGACGCGTTCTTCTCCGCCGAGACCGGCGTCGACTGGAACGTTCTCTTCCTGCTGCTCGGCATGATGATCATCGTCGGCGTGCTGCGGCAGACCGGGGTCTTCGCGTTCCTGGCCATCTGGGCGGCCAAGCGGGCCGGTGGCTCGCCACTCAAGATCATGATCTTTCTGGTCCTGGTCACCGCGGTCGCGTCGGCCTTCCTGGACAACGTGACCACGGTGCTGCTGATGGCGCCGGTCACCCTGCTGGTCTGCGACCGGCTGGCCACCTCGGCCGTGCCCTTCCTGATCGCGGAGGTGCTGGCCAGCAACATCGGCGGGACCGCGACCCTGATCGGCGATCCGCCCAACCTCATCATCGGCAGCCGCGCCGACCTGGGCTTCAACGACTTCCTGGTCAATCTGGGCCCGATCGTGCTGCTCTGCCTGGGCGTGTTCGTCGCCTTGCTGCCGGTGCTGTTCCGCGGCTCCTTCGGCGTCGACCCCGACCGGGTGGCCGACGTGATGGCGCTCCGGGAGCGGGAGGCCATCACCGACCGGCGGCTGCTGGTCAAGAGCGTGGTGGTGCTCACCCTGGTCCTCGCCGGCTTCCTCACCCACGGCGTCACCCACGTCGAGCCCTCGGTGACCGCCCTGCTCGGCGCCGGGCTGCTGGTCCTGATCACCGACCTGCGGCCGCGGGACTACATGGCCGCGGTGGAGTGGGAGACCCTGCTGTTCTTCGCCGGCCTGTTCATCATGGTCGGGGCGCTGGTCAAGTCGGGCAGCATCGAGCGGCTGGCCGAGCTGGTCACCACCGCGACCGGGGGCGACGCATGGGCGGCAACCATGCTGTTGCTCTTCGGCTCGGCCCTGCTGTCCGGGGTCATCGACAACATCCCCTACGTGGCCACCATGACCCCGCTGGTGCAGAACCTGGCCGCGAGCGTGGCCGATCCGGTTCAGGCCGAGGCCCTGTGGTGGTCTCTGGCCCTGGGGGCCGACTTCGGCGGCAACCTGACCGCGATCGGGGCCAGCGCGAACGTCGTGGTGCTCGGCGTCGCCCGCCGGGCCGGCCAGCCCATCTCGTTCTGGGAGTTCACCCGCACTGGGGCGATCGTCACCGTGGTGACGGTCGCTCTGTGCGCGCCCTACCTGTGGCTGCGCTACTTCGTGCTGCCGAGGTGACTGCGCGGCCGCGTCGGCTGTACCGAATCTGTAACACGATCGGGCCCGGTCTCGCCGGCGTACGCGCACTAGGGTGAGCCCACCTGCGGGGTCGGTTGGAGGGCGTGCGTGGAGAACATCGATTGGGCGACCGAGTGGTGGCGGAGCCCGGTGTGGATCTTCGGGGTCTGGATCCTGGTGCTGGTCGGTTTCGTGCTGCTCGGCTGGCTGTTGGTCAAGCGCACCGGCTGGGGCCGCCAGTTCTGGCGGCTGTCGAGCATGTTCTTCGTCCCGCACGGGCGTAGCTTCCGCGCCTTCAAGCCGATCCTGACCGTGGCCCTGCTGCTGCTGTTCACCGTGATCGAGGTCCGGCTGAGCGTGCTCGGGTCCTTCCAGAACAACGAGCTGTTCACGGCCCTCCAGGAGAGCGACCAGCCCGCCTTCTGGCGGTCGGTCGCGATCTACGCGGTGCTCGCCACCGCCGGCGTCCTGCTGGCCCTGATCAGCTTCTACGTCGCGCAGGCCCAGGTGATCGCCTGGCGACTGTGGCTGAACCAGCGGATGCTCGGTGACTGGATGACCGGCGCGGCCTACCACCGCGGCCGGTTCGTCGCCGCCCCGATCGACAACCCCGACCAGCGCATCCAGGGCGACATCACCTCGTACGCCTCGACCTCCCAGAGCCTGGCCCTCGGCATGGTGTCCTCGATGGTGACGCTGGTGTCGTTCACGGCGATCCTCTGGGGGCTCTCCGGACCGCTGCCGATCGGCGGCGTCACCATCCCGCGGGGCATGGTCTTCCTGGCCTACCTCTACGTGATCATCGCCACGCTCATCGCCTTCCGGATCGGCCGCCCCCTGATCCGGCTCAACTTCCTGAACGAGCGGTTGACCGCCTCCTACCGCTATGCCCTGGTCCGGGTGCGGGAGAACTCGGAGAACATCGCGTTCTTCCGCGGCGAGCAGGTGGAGAACTCCGGCCTGCTCACCCGGTTCTCGGCCGTCATCGCCAACTACTGGCAGATCGTCTACCGCAGCCTGAAGTTTCAGGGCTTCAACCTGGTGGTGAACCAGATCGCGGGGGTCTTCGCGGCCCTCATCCAGGCGCCCCGGTTCTTCGCCGGCCAGATCACCCTGGGCGACGTCACCCAGACCGGCACCGCCTTCGGGAACGTGCAGGGCGCGCTGTCCTTCTTCCGCCTGGCCTACGACGACTTCGCCGGGTACCGCGCGGTGCTGAACCGGCTCACCGGCCTGCTCGACTCCAACGACGAGTCCCGCAGCATGCCCGGTGCCGCCGTCGAGCCGCGTCCGACCGGACTGGGTGTCCGCGACCTGAGCGTCGGACTGCCGGACGGCCGGCCGCTGGTGAGCAACCTGAATCTCGATCTGACCGGTGGGGCGTCGCTGCTGGTCAAGGGGCCGTCGGGCACGGGGAAAACCACCCTGCTGCGCGGCATGGCCGGGCTGTGGCCACACATCTCGGGCACCGTCGGCACCTCGGTCGAGGGTGGCACGATGTTCTGCTCGCAGCAGCCCTACCTGCCGCTCGGCACACTGCGCACCGCGCTGGCCTACCCGCTCCCGGAGCCGAGCCTGGACGACGCGACGGCCCACGGCCTCCTCGGGGTGGTGCTGCTCGGGCACCTCGCCGGTCGGCTGGACGAGGAGGCCGACTGGTCCAAGATGCTGTCGCCGGGGGAGCAGCAGCGGCTGTCCTTCGGGCGCATCCTGCTGGCCCGGCCGGCCACGGTGTTCCTCGACGAGAGCACGTCGGCGCTGGACGAGGGGATGGAGTACGCGATGTACGCCGTGATCCGGCAGTACCTGCCCGGCTGCACGATCGTCAGCGTCGGCCACCGCAGCACCCTGGACGCGCTGCACACCGACGAGCTCCGGCTGCTCGGCGAGGGCCGCTGGGAGGCCAAGACCCTGGTCGGCTGATCGGTCGGCGTCACGGGGCCGTCGCGGCTGCGGCGCGGTAGCGGTCGGCCAGCCGGAGCAGCAGGTCGCGGAGCTCGGGCGGGTCGAGCACGGTGAACGGCACCTCGAGGCTGGTCAGGTACGCCACCAGGTCGGGCAGGGTGTCGCCGCCGGTCTCCAGCAGGCAGGTCTGGTCGTCCTCCGGGGTCAGCAGCCCGCCCGCCGGGGTGATGCGTCCGGCCATGACGGCGGCCGGCGCATGCAGCCGGACCCGGGCGGGGTGCGGCCAGGCGCGCGATCCCGC
>CAXTVE010000040.1:11056-14107 GCA_964247485.1 uncultured Propionibacteriaceae bacterium | reverse complement strand
GTCGGGTGAACATCGGCAGCGCCGACAGGGCCAGCCCGGCCGCGCCGATCAGCACGCCCGCCCGGGTGCCGACCAGCTCGCCGACCACCCCGGCCAGCGCGCTGCCGATCGGGATCGACCCGTACATGACCTGCCGATACGCGCCGCCCGACCGGGCCAGCAGGGCCCGCGGGATCACGGTCTGCCGCAGGGTCAGCGAGTAGACGTTGGCGTTGCCCAGCCCGATCCCGGCGACCAGCATCACGGCCGCGATCATCCCGGCCAGGGCCAGCGAGCGCAACGGGAGCACGGCCAGCAGCAGCGGCGCGAAGCAGGACAGCAGCAGCGACGCCGCGAACGCCCGCCCGAAGCCGAGCCGGTCGGCCAGTCGCAGCGCGGTCAGCGTGCCGAGCAGCGCCCCGACGCCCCCGGCCGACAGGGCCAGCCCGTACGCGCCCGGCGCCACGCCCCGGGCCTGCACGGCCCAGAGCACCAGGTTGATGATCACGACCTGCTCGGCGAGGTTGTACGCGGCGGCGTGCCCGGTCAGGGCCCGCAGGTAGGGGTTGGCGAACAGCACCCGCAGGCCCTCGGCGAAGCCCACCTGCTCGGCCGGCTCCGGGGGCGTGGGCTCGAGCGCCCGCCCGGTCGAAGGCTTTCCGCGCAGCACGCCCAGCGCGCTGGCCAGGTACGAGACCGCGTCGACGAGCATCGCCAGCGCCGGCCCCACCGCCTGGACCAGCAGCCCGGCCAGCCCTGGGCCGGCCACCTCTGCCACCGTGCTCGAGCCCTGCACCGCGCGGTTCGCCGCAGCCAGGTCGCCGTCGGGAACCAGGGACGGGACATAGGCGAACCCCGCGATGTCGAAGAAGATGCCGGCCGTGCCGGTGAGAAAGGCCACCACGACCAGCAGCGGCAGGCTGAGCGCGCCCGCCAGCCAGGCGACCGGGATCGTCGCGACCAGCAGCGCCCGCACCAGGTCCGCCGGGATCATGATCCGGCGGTGGTCCCGGCCCTCCACCCAGTTGCCCACGAGCAGGGAGAACAACAGGTTGGGCAGCATCGCGGCGGTCGCCACGGCGCTGACCCCCGCGGGCCCGGCCCCCAGCAACAGGGCGGCGACCAGCGGCAGGGCGACGGCGGCGACGTGACCGCCGAGGAACGACAGCGACTGCCCGCCCCAGTACCACCGGAACGCGCCGGACCGACGGATCAGTTCGGCGGACGGGTCACTTCTCCTAATGGTTTCAATAGCGTTCACACGTTAGACCCTGGCATAGACGCTCCTAACGTGCAAGTGGCATGATGGCCGTTATGGCCACGGCTGAGAGAGGCTTCGCCTTCATCGCCGGACACCCCGCCCTGGACGTGCTGAACACCGTCGAGTGGCGGCTCGACCCGGCCCGGCGCGAGGAGGACCTGACCGCGTACGCAGAGGTGCTCGCCTGGGCGACCCAGGCCGACGTCATCACCGAGCCGGAGCGGGAGGCCCTGGCGCAGCTGGGCCGGGTCGGGCCGGACGAGGCCGCGGCCGAGCTGGCGGCGTTCCGCGACCTACGCGAGACGGCGTACGAAGCGCTGTTCCGACGCGATCGCACCGCGGTCGACACTGTGGTGGCGCAGCACCGCGAGGTGCTGGCACGGTCGGAACTCGTGTCGACCGGCGACCACTGGCACTGGTCCGAGCCGGAGCCGGCCCTGACCACGCCGCGCGACCGCGTCGTCCGGGCGGTGGTGGAGCTGCTGACCAGCCCCGACCTCGCCGCACTGCATCAGTGCGAGGACGACGCCTGCGGCTGGGTCTACCTGGACACGTCGCCGCGCCGCAACCGGCGCTGGTGCATCGCCGCCGACTGTGGCAACCGCAACCGGGCCCGGGCGTTCTACGCCCGGAAGAAGGCGGGCCGGACGCCGGGCTAGGACAACTCGGGGCGCAGGGTGGCCGCGACCATCGCGTCGCCGATCCAGCCCGCGTAGGCGTCGCCGCTCCAGCCGCGACCGGCGGTCAGCAGGTGCCAGACCTCGATGCTGTTCAGGGTCCAGATCCGGTCCCGAGCGGCCTCGATGGTCAGTCCCGGCGCCAGCGCGCCCAGCGCCGCGACGTGCCGGGCGACCATCAGCGTCCCGATCAGGCGCTCGCCGTCGGTGGTCTCCCGCAGAGCGGTCAGGTCGGGGTCGCCCACCGCTGCCCCGGCGGCGATCTGGAGCAGGAGCGGGCCGATCCGATCGACCACCGTCCGGCCCAACCGCGCGTAGCCGCGGAGGAAGCGGGCCGGATCCGGGTCGGCGTAGAGGGCGCGGACGTCGGCCCGCTCGGCCAGCGGGACGGGGTCGGCGTCGCCGACCAGGACGATGTCGTACGCGGCCTTCAGCAGTGCCGCCTTGGTGCCGAAGGTGTTGTAGACCGTCTGGGCCGAGACGCCGGCCGCTCGGGCCACCGCGCTGATGGAGGTGGTGGCGTAGCCGTCCTGGACGAACAGCGCGGCTGCCGTCGTGGCGACGCGCTGACGGGTCTCGTCCGCCTGCTGGGCGCGCAGCTCGCTGGTGTAGCCGCGCCGGGTCGGGGAATTCACTTGACTCCTGCTAAATCTGATTTAGTCTTACTCAAGTCAAACTACCAGCACCCGGACCCCAAGGAGCCCGATCATGACGCAGACCCTCGCTCAGACCCAAGCCCTCTCGACGAGCCGCGGGGCCGGCTGGCGCCGCTGGTACCTGGGCGGCCTGACCGCGCTGACCGCATACTCGATGGGCTTGGGCTGGCAGGCCCAGCTGGTGTCCTACCCCTTCTTCGGGACCGTGCCGGCGGAGCACTTCGCCGCGTACCACCTGCAGTACAACGCGGCCATCCCCGTTGTGGTGATCATCCCGGGGTTCCTCACCTTCCTGGCCGGTGTCGCGTTCCTCTGGACGCGGCCGAAGGACGTACCCCGGGCGGTCGCGGCGGTCGTGGCCGGCACCGGCGTGGTCAGCCTGCTGGGCACGGTGCTGTGGGCGATCCCCATGCACGACCGGCTCGACCGGATCGGTCAGGACGCGGCGACCCTGGACAGCCTGCTGCAGGCCAACCTG
>CAXTVE010000040.1:8582-10956 GCA_964247485.1 uncultured Propionibacteriaceae bacterium | reverse complement strand
CGACCGGATCGGTCAGGACGCGGCGACCCTGGACAGCCTGCTGCAGGCCAACCTGGTCCGCAGCCTGGCCCTGACCGCCGGCACGGTCGCCCTCGTCTGGGGCTCGGTGCGGGTGGGTCGGCGCAAGGCCCAGTAGCGATCGTTACGCTGCGGTCATGCCACAGCAGGTGCAGGGAGTCATCGCCCGCAGCAAGAACGCGCCGGTCGAGAAGGTCACGATCAACGTGCCGGACCCGGGGCCGGGCGAGGCGGTGGTCAAGGTGCAGGCCTGCGGGGTCTGCCACACCGACCTGCACTACGTCCAGGGCGGGATCGGCGACGACTATCCCTACCTGCTCGGGCACGAGGCGGCCGGCATCGTGGAGTCCGTGGGCGAGGGCGTCCGCGACCTCGGGCCGGGCGACTACGTGATCCTGAACTGGCGGGCGGTGTGCGGGACCTGCCGGGCCTGCCGGCGGGGGCGGCCCTGGTACTGCTTCAACACCCACAACGCGACCCAGAAGATGACGCTCGAGGACGGCACCGAGCTGTCCCCCGCGCTGGGCATCGGCGCCTTCCTCGAGAAGACCCTGGTCGCCGCCGGCCAGTGCACCAAGGTCGACCCGGCCGCGCGACCCGCGGTCGCCGGGCTGCTCGGCTGCGGCGTGATGGCCGGGCTGGGCGCCGCGCTCAACACCGGCAACGTGGGCCGCGGCGACTCGGTCGCGGTGATCGGCTGCGGTGGCGTGGGGGCGGCGGCGATCGCCGGGGCCCGGCTGGCCGGCGCCCGCACGATCATCGGCGTGGACATCGACGACCGCAAGCTGGCCACGGCCCGCGAGCTGGGCGCGACCGACACCGTCAACTCCAAGGAGACCGACGCGGTCACGGCCGTCCAGGGGCTGACCGGCGGGTTCGGCGCCGACGTGGTGATCGACGCGGTCGGCGTCCCCGAGACCTACCGACAGGCCTTCTACGCCCGCGACCTGGCCGGCACCGTGGTGCTGGTGGGCGTACCCACCCCGACGATGCAGCTGGAGCTGCCGCTGCTGGACGTCTTCGGCCGCGGCGGGTCACTGAAGTCCAGCTGGTACGGCGACTGCCTGCCCGACCGGGACTTCCCGATGCTGATCGACCTCTACCTGCAGGGGCGGCTGCCGCTGGACGCCTTCGTCACCGAGGAGGTCGGCATCGACGACGTCGACGCCGCGTTCGAGAGGATGCACGGCGGCAACGTGCTGCGTTCGGTGGTGGTGCTGCCGTGACCGCCCGGATCGACCACACGGTGACCTCGGGCACCTTCTCCCTGGACGGGGAGACGTTCGACGTCGAGAACAACGTCTGGGTGGTCGGCGACGACACCGAGTGCGTGGTGATCGACGCCCCGCACGCCATCGGTCCGATCCTGGACCTGGTCGGCGACCGCCGCGTACGCGCCGTGCTGTGCACGCACGCCCACGACGACCACGTCCGGGTGGCGCCGGAGCTGGCCGCCGCGGTCCGGGCACCCGTGCTGCTGCATCCGGCCGACCTGCCGCTGTGGCACCAGACCCATGACGCGCCGCCGGACGGCGAGCTGGCCGACGGGCAGCAGATCGAGGTCGCCGACATCACCCTGACCGTGCTGCACACGCCGGGCCACGCTCCGGGCGGGGTCTGTTTCTACGCCCGTGACCTGGCCACGGTGTTCACCGGCGACACGCTGTTCAACGGCGGGCCGGGGGCGACCGGCCGCAGCTTCAGCGACCGCGGCCTGCTGGTCACCAGCATCGTCGACCAGCTGATGGCGCTGCCCGGCCAGACGATCGTGAAGACCGGCCACGGCGATGACACCACGATCGCCGACGAGAAGGACAACCTCGACTGAGTCCGGGCCCCGACCCGGTCAGACCCTGGTCGAGTCAGGGCTCACCCTGGTGCTCAGCAGCCGGCGCCGGGGGATCATCGGAGTATGAGGTTCCTACTCCGACTGCTCGCCACCATGGGCGCGTTGGCCGTCGCGACCTGGTTGTTCAGCGGCATCTCGCTCACCGCACCGGACACCGGCGGCAAGGTCCTCACCCTGCTCATCGTGGCGCTGATCTTCGGCGTCGTGAACGCGATCGTCAAGCCGGTCTTCACCTTCTTCACCGCGATCGCCGTCATCCTCACGCTCGGCCTGTTCCTGGTGGTGATCAACGCGCTGATGCTGCTGCTGACCTCGTGGCTGTCCGCCCAGTTCGACCTGGGCTGGAGCGTGGATGGCTTCTGGACCGCGCTGCTCGGGGCGATCGTCGTCTCCGTCGTCAGCTTCGTCCTCAACGCCTTCATCCCCGATCGCGACGACCAGCGGCGGCGCGTCCGGGCCTGAGGCGGCTCTCTCACCCCCGCGTTTGGAGGGGGGGGGGGGGGGGGG
>CAXTVE010000040.1:5353-8572 GCA_964247485.1 uncultured Propionibacteriaceae bacterium | reverse complement strand
GCGGCGCCCCGCCCCCCCCCCGGGGGGGGGGGGGGGCGCGCCCCCCCCCCCCCCCCCCCCCCCCCCCCCCCCACACGGCGGGGTGAGAGGCTGGCGTGGTGAGCGCTGATCCCGTACGCGTCGTCTTCGTCTGCTGGGGCAACATCTGCCGCTCCCCGATGGCCGAGCGGGTCGCCGAGAAGATGGCCGCGGACCAGGGCCTGACCGGAGTCGACTTCACCAGCGCGGCGACCAGCCGCGAGGAGCTGGGCGCACCGATCGACCGCCGGGCCGAGGATGTGCTGCGCGAGCACGGCTATCGGGTCGACGGCCACGTGGCGCACCAGATCACCCGCGCGGAGATCGAGCGGTCCGACCTGGTGATCGCCATGGAGGACATCCACGTCACCCGGATGATGGGGCTGGCACCGGAGGCGACCAACGTCAGCCTGCTCACAGACTTCGACCCGGACGCCGAGCCGGGCTCGGGCGTACCCGACCCCTGGTACGGCAGCGCGGACGGCTTCCAGGACACGCTGGCCGCGGTCGAGGCGGCGATGCCCGGCGTGCTGGACCGCGTACGCGGACTCCGGGAAGGCTCGGGAGGCGCCGGCTAGCTGGGCGCGGTGGACTCGCGGGCCACCAGGCGGCAGCGCAGGGTCTCGACCCCCGCGGCGGCGGGGCCGGTGATCGCCGCGAACAGCCGCTGGGCGGCGGTCCGGCCGAGCTGCTGCAGGTTCAGGTCGATCGTGCTGAGCGCCGGTCGGGAGTTGGTGGCCAGGGCCTCCCAGTTGTCGAAACCGATGACCGAGACCTGGTCGGGGACCGACACCCCGGCCCGGTCGAGGGAGTCCAACACCCCGCGCGCGATCTGGTCCGAGCCGGCGAAGATGGCGTCGACGTCCGGCGCCCGCCGCAGCAGCTCCCGGGTGGCGTTGCGGCCCCAGGCCTCGGACCACGCACCGAAGAAGACCTGTCCGCCTCTCAGCTCCAGGCCGGACCGGTCCAGCCGGTCGATGGCCCCCCGCGCCCGGTCCCGGGCCGCCCCGTAGGAGGGGTCGCCGGAGATGTGGCCGATCCGCGTCCGGCCGCAGGTCAGCAGGTGGTCGACGGCCAGCTCGCCCCCGCCGTAGTGGTCGGTGACCAGGGACAGGTCGCCCGGGTCGTCGGACGGCGCGTACGCGTAGACGACCGGCACGCCGAGGTCGTGCCCCAGGGAGGGGCGGACGTCGGGCCGGGCGCCGACCACGATCAGCCCGTCGACCCGTCGGGACAGCAGAGCCCGCAGGTGGTGCTGCTCCCGGATCGCGTCCCCCCGCGCGTCGCACAGGAACACCGACGTCATGTCGGTGCCGAACGCGTCCTCGGCCCCCATCAGGATCGGGATGGAGAACCGACCCTCGAGGTCGGAGGTGAGCAGGCCGACGGTGCCGCTGCGCTGGGCGATGAGCCCCTTCGCCAGCGCGTTCGGCGAGAACGCGAGCTGTTCGGCCGCGTGCCGGACCCGTACGCGCGTGGCTTCACCGACGTCGCTGCGCCCGTTGAGGGCCTTGGAGGCGGTGGAGACCGACACCGCGGCGAGCCGGGCCACGTCCTTGAGGGTCGCGTTGCGCGACGCGTCGTTGGTCACTCGCGTTGTCATCCCAGCCCACCGTCGACGAGGTCGTGTGCAGTGCCACTGTATAACCGAACCTCTTGACGCTCGGAGTCTTGTTCCATAGTCTTTCGAAAACGATTTCGGCATTGTTTCGTGGACATGACGTCAATCGCTGCCGGACGCCCGAAAGTGACTCACCAGGTAGAAGGAGATCTCAATGAAGAGAGAGACCGTGGCGCGCGGGCTGCGCCGGGCGGTGGTCGCGATAGCCGCCGCCTCGCTGCTGACCGGCCTCGCTGCCTGCGGGGGCAGCGCCGACCAGCAGGCTGGTGGCGACACCAGCGCGGCGGCCAACCCGGAGGGCGTCGACGACGGCACCAAGCTGACGCTGTGGACGCGGGCGCCGCTGGAGGCCCAGGCCAAGGGCCTCGTGGAGGCCTACAACTCCACCCACAAGAACCAGGTCGAGCTGACCATCACGCCCAACGACGACTATGTCACCCGGGTCGGCGCCGCGGCGGGCAGCGGGAACCTGCCGGACCTGTTCGCCGCCGACATCGTCTACGTGCCCAACTGGACCGAGCAGGGCCTGTTCGCCGATGTCACCGAGCGGATCGACGCGTTGCCCGATGCCGCCCAGATCAACCAGGGGCACCTCGCCGCGGGCACCTACGAGGACAAGAAGTACGTCCTGCCGTTCGTGCTCGACCTCTCGGTGATCTTCTACAACAAGAAGCTCTACGCCGAGGCCGGGCTGGACCCGGACAAGGGGCCGACCAACCTGACCGAGTTCAAAGAGCACGCCCTGGCCATCCAGAAGCTGAACAAGCCGGGCGTCTACGGCACCTATTTCGGCGGCAACTGCGGCGGCTGCGGGGTCTTCACCTGGTTCCCGATGATCTGGGCCAGCGGGGAGGAGCCGATGAACGCCGAGGGCACGGCGTCCAACCTCAACGGCGCCGCCGCCAAGCAGGTCTACACCATGTGGCGCGAGCTCAACCAGGCCGGTGCGGTGGCGCCCGCCTCCAAGGAGGAGACCGGGGCCACCTGGGTCGGTGACTTCCAGCAGGGCAAGATCGGCGTGATGCCGTACCCGGCGACACTGCTGGCGACCGCCGACAAGTCCGTCGAGGTCGGCGTCACGCCGATTCCCGGGGTCAGCGGCGGTGCGTCGACCTTCGTCGGCGGCGACGGGATCGGCATCTCGAAGGACTCCAAGGTCACCGACCAGGCCTGGAACTTCATGTCCTGGCTGATGTCGGACGCCGCCCAGGTCGAGGTCCTCGCCAAGTCCAGCAGCACGGTTGCCCGCAACGACCTGGTCGACAACAAGTACGCCACCGACCCGCGGGTCAAGATCATCAACCAGGTCGCCGCCGCGCCGCAGAGCCACACCCCGGTCGCCCGGAACTTCCAGCAGGCGTTCAACGCAGCCGGCAGCCCCTGGGTGACGCTGTACCGCAACGCCATCTACGGGGACGGGGCCTCGGTGGACGCCGACAACGAGGCCATCACCGAAGCCCTGGGTCAGCAGTAGAGGGACACGGCCGATGACGACTCCGGTGGCGGCGCGGGGCGCCCGCGCGCCCCCCCCCCCCCCCCCCCCCCCGCACGCGCCCGCGGCCCCCCCCCCCCCCGCGGCG
>CAXTVE010000040.1:2840-5343 GCA_964247485.1 uncultured Propionibacteriaceae bacterium | reverse complement strand
CACGATGCCTCCGGAGCCCGCCGCCGAACGGCGGCGGCCCTCCGGTCTCTCCCGCCGCCGGCGCAACCAGGGCTGGCTCTACGCCGCGCCCACCGCGCTGTTCGTCGTGATCTTCTTCCTGGTTCCGGTCGTGCTGGTGATCCAGATGTCGCTGTCGGACTGGGGCCTGTTCGCCGGCAACCGCGGCCTCAACGCGCCGGACAACTACCGTGACGCCCTGGGTCAGCGGCTGTTCTGGCCGGCGGTGTGGTTCACGGTGAAGTACACGATCATCACCACGCTCATCCTGATCGGGATCGCGCTCGGCCTGGCCCTGGTGGTCCAGGAGGCCGCCCGGTGGAACTCGTTCCTGCGGACCGCCTTCCTGGTGCCGAGCGCGCTCGGCCTGGCCTCCGCGTCGCTGCTGTTCTACGCCCTGTACGCCCCGCAGAGCGGACCGTTCGCGCAGCTGCTCACCGCGCTGGGCATCGGGAACGGCACCGTCTCCTTCCTCGGCACCCCGAACGCCGCGCTGTGGTCCACCGTGGCGGTCATCGTGTGGCGGTTCGCCGGGTTCTACATGCTGCTGCTCCTGGTCGGCCTGCAGAGCATCCCCGCCGACGTCTACGAGGCGGCGGTCGTCGACGGGGCGGGCCGGTGGCAGACGTTCGTCCACATCACCCTCCCGCTGCTGAAGGCGTCACTGGCGCTGTGCACGATCTTGTGCATCACCGGCTCGCTGCTGGCGTTCGACCAGTTCTACATCCTGACCCGGGGCGGCCCGGACAACAGCACGGTCACCGTCGTCCAGCTCGTCTACAACGTCGCCTTCGGTGGTCGCAACGACCTCGGGGTGGCAGCCGCGCTGTCCCTCGTCGTGCTGCTCGCCCTGGTCGTGATCAACGCCACCCAGTTCCGCGTACTCCGCGGCAAGGAGGACTGAACGCCATGATCGAGCACGCGGGGACGACCCCCCTCGAACCCCCCGCGGTCCGCACAACAACACACGGGCGCGCACCCAATGACTGAGCAAGGGGGGACGACCCCCCTCGAACCCCCCGCGGTCCGCACAACAACACACGGGCGCGCACCCAACACGTTGTCCCGGCTGGTGGCCGCGCCCAGCCAGCGCGTCCTCACCGGCGCGCTCGCCCTGCTGTTCCTGTTCCCCCTGGTCTGGGCGGCTGTGGCCTCCGTCGCCCCCCAGCCGGGCACCGCTCAGATCGACGGCTGGGGTCTGGGCAACTACAGCCGGCTGGCGGGCTACCAGGCCGGTCTGGCGCAGTACCTGGTCAACTCCACCCTGATCTCCGGCATGACGGTGGTCTTCACGCTGGCGGTGTCCCTGCTCGGCGGCTACGCCTTCGCCATGTTCAGCTTCCCGGGCAAGAACCTGCTGTTCCTGGCCACGCTGGCGATCCTGATGGTTCCCTACGCCACCCTGCTGATCCCGCTGTACGTGCTGCTCAACGGCCTCGGGCTGCAGAACTCCCTGGTCGGCCTGGCCCTGGTGCTGACCATGTTCCAGCTGCCGTTCGCCACCTTCATGATGCGGATCTCCTTCGAGTCGGTGCCCCGGGAGCTTGCGGAGTCGGCCTACGTCGACGGCTGCGGCACGTTCACCGCCCTGGTGCGGGTCCTGGTGCCCGCGGTGAAGCCCGGACTGATCACGGTGGGCCTGTTCGCGTTCCTCGCCGCCTGGAACGACTTCATCGCGCCGCTGATCCTGATCAACGACTCCAACAAGGTGCCGTTGCCGCTCGCCGTGGCCAACATCCGCGGCCAGGTGATGGGTGTGGTGGACTACGGCGCGACCGAGGCCGGCGTCGTCGTGCTGGCGCTGCCGTGCGTCGTGCTGTTCCTCCTCCTGCAGCGGCACTACGTCCGCGGCTTCATGTCCGGCGCACTGAAGGGCTGATCACACATGACCTCCACCGAAGTCGCCGGCTCCGTCCGCACGGGCCGGCCGGCCGACCCATCACGCGGCACCCTGCGTCCGCTCGGGCTCGACGAGGTGCGGATCACCGGCGGGTTCCTCGGCCGGCTCCAGCAGACGAACTCCGAGGTGTCCCTGGCCCACGTCGAGTACTGGCTGGAGCACGAGGGCTGGCTGGGCAACTTCGACGCCGCCGGCGAGGGGCGGCTGCCCGCGGCGCGGCGCGGCCGCGAGTGCGCCGACACCGAGATCTACAAGCTGCTCGAGGCCCTGGCCTGGGAGCACGGGCGGACCCAGGACCCGGAGATCAACGACCGGTTCGAGCGGATCGCGGCCCGGGTCGTCGCCGCGCAGGAACCGGACGGCTACCTCAACACCAACTTCGGCCGGCCCGGCCAGGCCGCGCGCTACAGCGACCTGGAGTGGGGCCACGAGCTGTACTCCTTCGGGCACCTCATCCAGGCCGGGGTGGCGCGGGCGCGGACGACCGGCGAGGACGACTTCGTCCGCGCGGTCCAGCGGGCCGCCCCCCCCCGCAGCGGCCGGGTGGGGCCCCGCCGGGGGCCCGGGGGGGGCGGCCCCCCCCCC
>CAXTVE010000040.1:0-2830 GCA_964247485.1 uncultured Propionibacteriaceae bacterium | reverse complement strand
CGTCTGCGACGTGTTCGGACCGGACGGGATCCAGTCGGTCTGCGGCCACCCCGAGGTCGAGCCGGCGCTGGTCGAGCTGTACCGGGTGACCGGGCAGCGCCGCTACCTCGAGCAGGCCCGGCTGTTCGTCGAGCGGCGCGGGCAGCAGACGCTGGCCGACATCGGCTACGGCCGCTCCTACTTCCAGGACGACGTCCCGATCCGTGAGGCCGAGGTGCTGCGCGGGCACGCGGTCCGGGCCACCTACCTGTCGGCGGGCGCGACGGACGTGGCGGTCGAGACGGACGACGCGGACCTGCTCCAGGCGCTCCGCCGTCAGTGGGACGCCACGATCGCGCGCCGCACCTACGTGACCGGGGGGATGGGCTCCCGGCACCAGGACGAGGGGTTCGGCGAGGACTTCGTGCTGCCGGCCGATCGCGCGTACTCCGAGACCTGTGCCGGGGTCGGATCGATCATGTTCAGCTGGCGGCTGCTGCTGGCCACCGGTGATGCCCGCTACGCCGACCTGATCGAGCGGACGCTCTACAACGTGATCGCGACGTCGCCGTCCCGGGACGGGAAGCGGTTCTTCTACGCCAACACCCTCCACCTGCGCGAGCTCGGGAGTGAGCCCGACGCCGAGCTCGCGGTCAGCCGGGCCGAGTCGACCCTGCGCGCCCCCTGGTTCGGCGTCTCCTGCTGCCCGACCAACCTGGCCCGCACCCTGGCCAGCCTCGACGCGTACCTGGCCTCGGTCGATGAGACGGGCGTCCAGCTGCACCAGTTCGTGCCCGCCACCCTCGGCGCCGTGCTGCCCGACGGGCGCGAGGTGTCCCTGCAGGTGGAGACCGACTACCCCCGGGACGGGCGGATCGTCGTCCGGGTCGACGGGCCCAGCGTCGGGGAGTGGACCCTGTCGCTGCGGGTCCCGCACTGGGCGGCCGGCGCGGTCGCCGTCACGGTGAACGGCGCGGCCGAGGACCTCGACGCGGTCGGCTACGTCCGGCTGTCCCGGGACTTCCGGCCCGGGGACGTGGTCGAGCTGACGCTGCCGATGGAAGCGCGGTTCACCGTCGCCGATCCTCGGGTGGACGCGGTGCGTGGCTGCCTGGCCGTGGAGCGCGGGCCCGAGGTGCTCTGCCTGGAATCGGTCGACACGCCGGGGAACGCGCATGTCGACCTGGTCCAGGTCGACCCCTCCGTCCCGCCCCGGGAGGCCGAGGGCGCGGTCCTGGTTCGCGTCCGCCTCCTGGACCCACACGACGACGGGGACCCGGGCTGGCCGTATCCGAGGCCGGGCGGCGCCGGCCGCCCGGCGGGAGAGACCCACGAGGTGGCACTCCGCGCCTACTCCTCGTGGGGTAACCGTGGCCCGACCACGATGCGGATCTGGCTCCCCACCGAGGGCCCCTAGCCCGCGAGCGCGAGCGGGCGACGGGAGTCCGCCGGGAGCATCCGCCGACGAGCGACGGCGAGCACGCTGACGCTGACCGAGAGCAGGAGCCAGCCGACCAGCACCCCGACCGCCGGTCCCACGGAACCGCCGTCGCTGGCCAGGGCGCGTACGCCCTGCAGGGCCGGGGTGATCGGCAGGTAGGGCGCGATGGCGGCCAGGGCGGCGGGGGCCGCCCCGGTGAGGGCCCCGGCGGCGACGACCACCGCGGCGGCGACCGACAGGAACCGGCCGAGCCCGCCGAGTGCGGCCACCAGCGCCTGGTTGACCGCGGCGAAGGCCACGGCGGCCAGGATCAGGAAGGGCACCAGCGCCGCCGTCGTTCCCGCCGACAGGTCGAGCAGCCGCTGCAGCACCACACTCAGCACCACGGCCTGCACCGTGCCGATCACGGCGGCGGGGGCCAGCCCCTCGAAGGCCAGCCGCCACGACGGCTTCATCGAGGACAGCACCCGCTCGGTCACCGGCCGCAGCACGACGAAGGCGGCCAACCCGCCCAGCCACAGGGCCAGCACCACGAGCAGCGTGGTGGTCGCGATGGCGGAGTAGGACGCGCCGTCGGTCGCCGGCACCGCCACCGGCGCGCTGACCACGCCACCCAGCCGGTCGCGCTCGGCCCGGGTGTAGGTCGGCACCTTCTCGCGCCCCTCGGCGATGCCGTCGGAGAACTTCCGCGTCCCGTCCGCCAGGCCCTTGCCGCCGGCGGACAGCTTGGTCAGTCCCTCGGCCAGCTGCTCGGCGCCCTCGGCCGAGCGGCCGGTGCCGGTCGCCAGCCCGGAGACACCGGTGCTCAGCTGCCCGGCCCCGGTGGCGAGCTGCCTGGCCCCGGTCGCGGACTTCGCGGTGCCGGTCGCCAGCTGGTCCAGCCCATCGGCCAGCTGGGCCGCCCCGCCGGCCAGCCGGCCCGCCCCGGTGGCCAGCTCCCTGGATCCGGTCGCCGACCGCCTCGCGCCCGTCGCGAGCTGGTCCAGCCCGTCGGACAGCCGATCCGCCCCGCCGGCCAGCTTCCCGGACCCGCTGGCGAGACCGTCGACACCGGTGGCGAACTGGTCCACACCCTTGGCGTACCTCGTCGCCCCGGTCTGCAGCTCCCCGACCCCGGCGTCGATGCCGGCGGCGCCATCGGCCAGCCGCTCCGCACTGCTCAGCAGGCCCGGTCGGCCGCCCCGATCGGCCAGGCCCTGGGCGCCGACCGTCGTGCCCGCCCGCAGGCCGGCGTAGAAGACCGGGCAGGACTCCGGTGGGAGCTGCGACGGGCACGGCACGACCTCGGCCAGCTGCGCGTCGGTCTGGTCGGCGTACGCGGCGAGGGCGTTCCGATACTGCCCCAGCCCTCCGGCGCACTCGCGCACCCCGGCCGCGTGCGCCCGGGGGCCGCCGGGGTGCGGGCGCGTC
>CAXTVE010000039.1:4099-14173 GCA_964247485.1 uncultured Propionibacteriaceae bacterium | reverse complement strand
CTGCGCTCGGCGCCCGCCCCGAGCGCAGAGATCAGCGCCCTGCGCGGCACGACCGAGAAGATGTCCCGGCTGCGCAAGACCATCGCGAAGCGGATGGTCGAGTCGCTGCAGGTGTCGGCCCAGCTGACCGCGACGGTCGAGGTCGACCTGACCGCCATCTCCCGGATCCGGGCCAGGGCCAAGGACGACTTCAAGCGCCGTGAGGGCGCCAGCCTGTCCTACCTGCCCTTCATCACCCGGGCCGCGGTCGAGGCCCTCAAGGTCCACCCCAAGGTGAACGCCACGATCGACACCGAGGCGGGCGAGGTCAGCTACCCGAGCGCGGAGCACATCGGCATCGCGGTGGACACCGAGAAGGGTCTGCTGGTGCCGGTGATCAAGGACGCCGGCGACCTGAGCATCGCCGGCCTGGCCAAGAAGATCGCCGACCTCGCCGCCCGCACCCGGTCGAACAAGGTGACCCCCGATGAGCTCAGCGGCGGCACGTTCACCATCACCAACTACGGCTCGGCCGGCACCCTGATGGACAGCCCGATCATCAACCAGCCGCAGGTGGCCATCCTGGGCACCGGCGCGCTGGTGAAGCGGCCGGTGGTGATCAGCGACCCGAAGCTCGGAGACGTGATCGCGGTGCGGGACATGATGTACCTGTCGATGTCCTACGACCACCGGCTGGTCGACGGCGCCGACGCGGCCCGCTTCCTGAGCACGGTCAAGGCGCGGCTGGAAGAGGGCGACTTCGGCTCCGAGTTCGGTCTGTGACCCCTCGGTCGGCGGGCCCCGCGTGAAGTGGCTGCTGGCGGGGGCCTCGGGCTTCCTCGGCCAGGCCCTGAAGGTCCGGCTGGCCAGCGAGGGGCACGACGTCGTACGCCTGGTGCGGCGCGAACCCGCAAGCGCGGCCGAGTTCCGCTGGGACCCGGACGCGGGCGAGATCGACCCGGCGGCGTTCTCCGACGTCGGCGCGGTGGTCAACCTCGGTGGGGTGCCGGTGGCCGGCGGGCTGTGGACCACCAGGCGTCGGGAGCAGATCCTGTCGTCGCGGGTCAACACGACCGGCACCCTGGCGCGGGTGCTGGCCGAGCGGGCCGCCATCGGCCCCAGCCCGGTCTACCTGCACGCCAGCGGGATCGCCCGCTACGGCACCACCTCGCGGGCTGAGCCCTACACCGAGGACTCACCGGCGGCGAGCGACTACCTCGCCCAGGTCACGGTCCGCTGGGAGGAGGCGGCCGAACCGGCCCGGGCGGCCGGCATCCGGGTCGTCGCCCTGCGCACCAGCCCCGTGCTGCACGCCAGCGGCGGCAGCTTCGTGCCGATGAAGCTCGCCTGGTCGGCGGGCCTCGGCGCGACCATCGGTGACGGCCGGCAGCGGATGCCGATCGTTGCCCTGTCGGACTGGCTCGGCGCGGTGCAGTGGGCGGCCGACACCCCGCACGCCAGCGGCGCGTACAACCTGACCATCCCGCAGCCCACCACCAACGCCGAGTTCACCGACGAACTGGCCCGCGCGCTGCACCGACCCCGGGTGCTCGCCGCGCCGAAGTTCGTGCTGCGGGCCGCCCTGGGCGAGCTCGCCGAGCAGCTGGCCGGCGACGTCCACGTGCTGCCGCAGCGGCTGACCGATGACGGTTTCCGGTTTGGCGCACCGGACGTGGCCAGCACCATCGCGGCCGCCCTGACGAAGGACTGACGCCTCAGCCCTGCGGGCTAGACTCCCGCGCATGGCCCTGGACGTGCTCGACCTGCTGCCGCAGGGCCCGGTCGACTACCGGGCGACCTGGCAGCGGCAGCGCGACGTGCACGCCGAGGTGGCGGCCGGCCGGCGTCCGGACACGGTCCTGCTGCTCGAGCACGTGTCGGTCTACACCGCGGGCAAGCGCACCGAGGCGGCTGAGCGGCCCTCCGACGGCACCCCGGTGGTCGAGGTGGACCGCGGCGGCAAGATCACCTGGCACGGCCCGGGCCAGCTGGTCGGCTACCCGATCGTCCGACTGCCCGAGGCGGTCGGCGTGGTGGACTTCGTACGCCGGCTCGAGGAGGCGATGATCCGCCTGTTCGCCGGTTACGGCCTGACCACCGGCCGGGTGCCCGGCCGCTCGGGGGTCTGGCTGGCCGCCGACGGGGAACGGGTGGAGCGCAAGGTCGCGGCCATCGGCGTACGCGTCGCCGCCGGCACGACGATGCACGGCTTCGCGATCAACGTCGCGCCGGACCTGGCCGCGTACGCGTCGATCATCCCCTGTGGACTGGTCGGGGTCGGCGTCACCTCGATGGCCGCCGAGCTGGGGCGCCCGGTGCCCGTGCCCGAGGTCGCCGTCGCCCTGCTCCCCCACCTGGACGATCTGCTGGCCTTCGCGCCGTACGTGCAGTCGCCCGACCTGGCGGTGGCGCCCATGGCTGTGAGCACGGTGGGCTGATGACGCTCACCGCGGGGCGGCGGGCCGCGGTGGTCGAGGCCTACGCGGACTACGCGGTCGAGGCGTACAACCTGCGCAAGGTCTACCGGGCCCGCGGGGGCCGGCGCGCCGCGGTCGACGGGCTCGACCTGCGGGTGCCGCTGGGCGGGGTGCACGGCTTCCTCGGCCCGAACGGCTCGGGGAAGACCACCACCATCCGGATGCTGCTCGGCCTGATCACCGCCGACTCCGGCTACATCCGGGTCTTCGACCACGAGGTACCGCTGCACCTGGACCGGGTGATCAGCCGGGTGGGCGCAATCGTGGAGCAGCCGAAGTTCTTCCCGTCCTTCTCCGGGCGCAAGAACCTGACCCTGCTGGCCACCGGCATCTCCGCCCCGCGCCGCCGGGTGGACCAGGTGCTGGAGGAGGTCGGGCTCGCCGACCGGGCCCGGGACCGGTTCCGCACCTACTCCCTGGGCATGAAGCAGCGGCTCGCCATCGCCGGCACCCTGCTCAAGGACCCGAACCTGCTGATCTTCGACGAGCCGACCAACGGGCTGGACCCCGCCGGGATCCACGAGATCCGGGCGACCATGCGCGGGCTGGCCGACCGCGGCAAGACCGTGCTGGTCTCCAGCCACATCCTGAACGAGGTGCAGCAGGTCGCCGACACCGTGTCGATCATCGGCCGCGGCAAGATGCTGGCCGAGGGCAGCGTGGCCGACATCCTGGACGCCGCCGGCGGGCACTACGCCCGGGTCGGCGTCGCCGAGCCGGCCCGCGCGGCCGCCCTGCTCCGCTCCGCCGGGTTCGGGGTCGAGGAGTCCGGGCGAGAGCTGAACGTCGGCGTCGGCCGCGGCACCGTTGACTTCGCGTCGATCACCCGGGTGCTGGCCCAGCAGGGCCTCTACGTCAGCGAGCTGTCGCCGGTGCGGCGGGACCTGGAGTCGGTCTTCCTGGAGCTGACCGCCGACGAGCACCTCGGCGCCGCCCGCCCGTCGGGTGGCCGCCGCAACGGGCACCGGCCACCGCGGGGCGGGTCCTGATGCGGCTCCTCGCCGCCGAGCTGAACCGGCTGCTCAGCCGCCGGTTCACCGTGATCGCGCTGCTGCTGGTGATCGCGGCCGTCGGCGCCTTCCAGCTCGCGGTGAACTCGGCGCTGCGGCCGCCCACCGCGGCCGAGCAGGCGGCCGGCCAGGCCCAGCTGGCGGAGGCCCGGGAGTTCTGGGCGGCCAACGAGAAGACCTGCACCGACGCCGGCGATCCGCCCGACTGCCGCTACCCGGAACCACAGGCCGACGACTACACGGTCAGCGACTCGTTCGAGGACGTGGCCACGTCGTCACTCCAGGTCTCCATCTACCTGGTCGCGCTGACCGCGCTGATGATCGCGGGCAGCTTCATCGGGGCGGAGTACAGCAGCGGGTCGATCGCCAACTGGCTCAGCTTCATCCCCCGGCGCGGCCGCGTCTTCGCCAGCAAACTGGTCACCGTGCTGGGCTTCAGTGCCGTGGTCAGCGCCCTGGCGACCGGTCTCGCCCTGGCCGCCGCGCTGGTCCTGGCCACGGCGTACGGGGTCCCGACGGGCGGGCTGCCCGACCAACTCGCCCTGCTCGGTCGCGGCATGCTGGCCGCGGTGGCCCTGGCGACCCTGGGCTTCTGCATCGCCCTGGTCGGACGGCACACCGCCGCGGCGATCGGGGCGCTGCTGGGCTACCTGTTCGTCTGGTTCGTCCGCAACAGCGCCCTGGCCGAGACGGCGTGGGCGCAGCAGCTGGTCCCGTGGACGCCGGAGGCCAACCTGGCGGCGATCATCGACAACGGCTACGCCTACTCCGTGCCGGTGCGCACCGTGGGCACCGACGGGGTGAGCTTCGACTACCTGGAGCGCACGGTCAGCCTGAACCACGGCCTGGTCTTCTGGGGCGTGCTGCTCGCCGTGGTCGTCGTCGGCACGGCCATCGTCTTCCGCCGCCGAGATGTGAGTTGAGGGTCTTGTACCCGCTGCTCGCAGCACACGACGGTGGGCGTCACCCCCGCTACTAGACTCACCCCGTGACGATTGCACCGGAGGGCCGCAAGATGTTGCGCCTGGAGGTGCGCAACGCGAGCATCCCCATCGAGAAGAAGCCGTCCTGGATCAAGACCACCGCCCGGATGGGCCCGGCGTACCGTGCGCTGCAGTCGCTGGTCAAGTCCGAGGACCTGCACACGGTCTGCCAGGAGGCCGGCTGCCCCAACATCTTCGAGTGCTGGGAGGACCGCGAGGCCACCTTCCTGATCGGCGGCGACCAGTGCACGCGGCGCTGCGACTTCTGCCAGATCGACACCGGCAAGCCGGCCGACTTCGACGCCGGCGAGCCGCTCCGCGTGGCCGAGTCGGTGCAGAAGATGGAGCTGCGCTACGCCACGATCACCGGGGTCTGCCGCGACGACCTGCCCGACGAGGGCGCCTGGTTGTACGCGGAGACGATCCGGCAGGTCCACCGGCTGAACCCGGGCACCGGGGTGGAGATGCTGGCCCCAGACTTCAGCGGCAACCTCGACTACCTGGGGCAGCTGTTCGACGCCGCCCCCGAGGTGTTCGCGCACAACGTGGAGACGGTGCCGCGGATCTTCCGCCGGATCCGCCCGGGCTTCCGCTACGAGCGGTCGCTGGACGTGCTGCGGGCCTCCCGTACCGCAGGCCTGGTGACCAAGTCCAACCTCATCCTCGGCATGGGTGAGACCCGGCACGAGGTGTCGGCGGCCATGGTCGACCTGCATGACGCCGGCACCGAGATCCTGACGATCACGCAGTACCTGCGCCCCTCGCCCCGGCACCATCCGGTGGACCGCTGGGTGCGGCCGGAGGAGTTCGTGGAGCTGGCCGACGAGGCCCGGGCCCTCGGGTTCGCCGGGGTGCTGAGCGGTCCGCTGGTCCGTTCCTCCTACCGGGCCGGCCGGCTGTACCGTGAGGCGCTGGCGACCCGGGAGCGGGTCGCGACCGAGCTCATAGGAGGCGATCACCGTGGCTGAGTCGAAGCGGACCGGGTCCTCGATCGCCGGCCCGGCGTCCGGCAAGCTGTCGAGGGCCGACGCGCGCTCGGTGGCCAAGACCGTCCGGGAGGCGAAGAAGGCGGAGAAGGCCCGCAAGAAGGCCAGCAGCGACCCCGCCGACATGGGCCGGATCCGCCAGATCGTCCGCGCCTACCAGGTCACCCACGAGCACGACCGCGCGCTGCCCTTCCTGCTGCTCGCGGCCTTCCTCGGGCCAATTGTGGTGGCGGTCGTTCTCGGTCTGCTCACCGACCAGCTGCTCAACCTGATCATCGTCGGCCTCGGTCTCGCGTTCCTGCTGCCGATGATCGTCCTCGTCCGCCGGGCCAAGGCCGCGACCTACAAGCGGTACGCGGGCCAGGCCGGCTCGGCCGAGGTCGCCTTGTCGATGCTGCCCAAGAAGTGGATCTCGGCGCCGGTGATCGCGGCCAACCGGAGCCAGGACGTGGTGCACCGCACCCTCGGCCCCGGGGGCGTGGTGCTCATCGGCGAGGGTGAACCGGGCCGGGTCAAGACGCTGTTGGCGGGCGAGGCCCGCAAGCACGAGCGGGTGGCGTACGGGGTGCAGGTGACCACCCTGGTGATGGGCAGCAGGCCCGGGCAGGTGCCGCTGGACAAGCTGGCCGACCACATCCGCAAACTGCCCAAGGTGCTGCAGCCGAACCAGGTCACCGACGTCAAGCTGCGGCTGCGGGCCCTGGACGCGGTCCGGCCCACCATCCCGGTGCCCAAGGGTCCGATGCCGACCAGCCCCCGCCAGGTCAAGGGCGCCCGACAGGCGATGCGCGGGCGCTGAGCCCGTCGCGGGCTGACTAGGCTGGCCCGGTCATGGCCAACCTCGTCAACGCCGAACGGATCTCGGTCACGTTCGGCACCAGAACGCTGCTGGACGAGATCAGCCTCGGGCTCGGCCGCGGGGACGTGATCGGCGTCGTCGGTCGCAATGGGGACGGCAAGACCACCCTGCTGCAGGTGCTGACCGGCGTGCGTGAACCCGACGCCGGCCGGGTGGTGGGGGCCGGCGGCGTCTCGATCGGCTACCTGCGCCAGGCCGACGCCTCCGACGCCCTGACCACCGTCCGCGACGCGATCGTCGGTGGCCAGCCCGACCACGTCTGGGCCGCCCGGGCCGACACGCGCGGCGTGGTCGAACACCTGCTCGCCGGGATCGACCTGGACACCGCCCTCGACCGGCTCAGCGGCGGGGAGCGGCGGCGGGCCGGGCTGGCCGAGCTGCTGCTGGCCGACCACGATCTGCTGGTACTCGACGAGCCGACCAACCACCTCGACGTGGAGGCCGTCGCCTGGCTGGCCGAGCAGCTGCGGCGGTGGCCGACGCAGGACCGGGCGCTGCTGGTGGTCAGCCACGACCGCTGGTTCCTGGACGCCATCTGCACGCGCATCTGGGAGGTCCACGACGGGGTGGTGGACAGCTACGACGGTGGCTACTCCGCCTACGTGCTGGCGCGGGCGGAGCGGGCCCGGCAGGCCGCCGGGATGGCCGCCCGGCGGAAGAACCTGATGCGCAAGGAGCTGGCCTGGCTGCGTCGGGGTCCGCCGGCCCGGACCAGCAAGCCGCGCTTCCGGATCGACGCAGCCAATGCGCTCATCGCCGACGAGCCGCCGCCGCGGGACCGGCTCGAGCTGGCTGCTCTGGCCACCCGCCGGCTGGGTCGTGACGTGTTCGACCTGCACGGCGTCGACGTCACCGTGCCGGCCGACCCACCCCGCGTCCTCTTCCGGGACCTGACCTGGTCCATCGGGCCGGGTGAGCGCATCGGCGTCGTCGGGGTCAACGGGTCCGGCAAGACCACCCTGCTGCGGGTGCTGCTCGGCGACCAGGCGCCGCCGGCGGGCCGGGTGAAGCGCGGCCGCCCCCGGGGCATCGGCTACCTGAGCCAGACGGTGGTCGAGCTGCGCGGGCCGGAGCGCGTCCTGGAGTCGGTGGAGCGGATCCGACGGCAGACCCGGCTGTCGACCGGCCGCGAGGCGGGCGCCAGCACGCTGCTGGAGGACTTCGGCTTCACCGGCGAACGGCTGACGACCCGCCTGGACGACCTGTCGGGCGGCGAACGGCGGCGGCTGCAGTTCCTGCGACTGCTGCTGGGCGAGCCCAACGTGCTGCTGCTGGACGAGCCGACCAACGACCTGGACATCGACACCCTGACCGTGCTGGAGGACTTCCTGGACTCCTGGTCCGGCACCCTGCTGGTGGTCAGCCACGACCGCTACTTCCTGGAGCGGGTCTGCGACGTCACCTACGCCCTGCGCGGCGACGGCTCCTGCGTGCTGCTGCCCGGCGGGGTCGACCAGTACCTGGCGCAGCGTGCGGCGACGGCCGAGAAGACTTCGGGAGCCCCGGCGACGGAGACCCCGCGGGGGTCTGGGGGTCGTGCCCCAGGCGGTAGCGGCCCGGCCCCCGGTGGCGCGCCCGACCGGACCCCGAGCGACGCGGCGGGCAGCCGCCGGGCCCGCAAGGACCTGGCCCGGATCGAGTCCCAGCTGGCCGGGGTGGGGACCCGGATCGAGCGGCTGCACTCCGACATGGCCGCGGTGGCCGCCGACTATCCGCGGCTGGCCGCCCTGCAGTCCGAGCTCGACGCCGCGACCAGCCGGCAGGCCGAGCTCGAGGAGTCCTGGCTGGAGACCGCGGAGGCGCTCGGCGCATGATCGACATCTCGCCGCCGGTCGGCCCCGGCGCGCCGGTCTGGCCGGGCGACACCGCGTACGCCGCGGCGATGCACTGGCCGATGGCCGACGGCTCGCCGGTGGTGGTGCACCGGATCACCACGACACCGCACGTCGGGGCCCACGCCGACGCCCCGGCCCACTTCCTTCCCGACGGCGCGACGATCGACGCGGTCCCGCTGGAGGCGTACGTCGGGCCCTGTCAGGTGGTGCACTGCCTGGGCCCGGGCCGCCCGCTGGTCACGCTGGCCGAGGTGCAGGCCGCGTGCCCGCGGACAGCCGGACCGGTCGCGCCGCGGCTGCTGATCCGGACGTACGCGGCGTCCCCGGCGGCCTGGGTGGACGACTTCCCGGGCCTGGCCCCGGAGGTGCTGGAGTGGTTGGCCGGCGAGGGCGGCGTGCTCGTCGGGGTGGACACCGCCTCCCTGGACCCGATGCGCAGCACCGCGATGGCCGCCCACCGGGCCGCCGCCGCGTACGGCATCGCGATCCTGGAGAACCTGCGGCTGGACGAGGTGGCCGAGGGCCGCTACGAGCTGATCGCCCTGCCGCTACGGCTGGTGGGGCTGGACGCCAGCCCGGTCCGGGCGGTGCTGCGGTGATCACCCGGAAGGACTGCGAACAGGCTGACGCCGTCGACCCGCTGGCGGGCTTCCGGGCCGAGTTCGCCCTGCCCGACGGGCTGATCTACCTGGACGGCAACTCCCTCGGCGCGCGGCCGAAGGCGGCGCTGGACGTCGCCAGCCGGGTGGTCGAGCAGGAGTGGGGCCGAGACCTGATCGGCAGCTGGAACACCGCCGGCTGGTTCGACCTGCCGATCCGGCTCGGCGAGCGGCTGGGGTCGCTGATCGGGGCCACGCCGGGCACGTGCGCGGTCACCGACACCACCACGCACAACCTGCACTCCGTGCTGGCCGCGGCGCTGCGGATCGCCGATGGCCGCGACCCGGCCCGCCGGGTGATCGTGTCCGAGCGGGACAACTTCCCCACCGACCTCTACGTCGCGCAGGGTCTGATCGCCTACCTCGGCCCGAGTTCGGGCTACGAGCTGCGGCTGGTCGACGACGCCGCCGGGCTCGCCGCCACCCTGGGGCCGGACGTGGCGGTGGTGATGCTCTCGCACGTCAACTACCGGACCGGGGCGATGTGGCCGATGCCGGAGGTCACCGCACAGGCGCAGGCGGCCGGCGCCCTGATGATCTGGGACCTCGCCCACTCGGCCGGCGCGGTGCCCGTCGACCTGACCGCGGCCGACGCCGACTTCGCGGTGGGCTGTACCTACAAGTACCTCAACGGCGGCCCGGGCGCGCCGGCCTTCCTGTGGGTGGCCGATCGCCACCTGGCCGCGTACGCGCCGCCGACGACGGGTTGGTGGGGGCACGCCGCGCCGTTCGCGATGGAGAGCCGGTTCCGGCCCGCCGACGGGGTGCGCCGGCTGCTCGGCGGGACACAGCCGATCATCTCGCTGGCCCTGGTGGAGTGCGGGCTGGACCTCACCGCGCGGGCCGGGATGACCGCGCTGCGGCACAAGTCGCTGGCCCTCGGCGACCTGTTCCGCGAGCTGGTGGCGGAGCGCTGCGCCGCCCACCCGCTGCGGCTGGTCACGCCGCGCGAGCCGGCCCGCCGGGGCAGCCAGATCTGCCTGGAGCACCCTTCGGGGTACGCGGTGATGCAGGCGCTGATCGAGCGCGGCGTGGTGGGCGACTACCGGGAGCCGGGGATCCTGCGCTTCGGCATCGCCCCGCTCTACCTGCGGCACGTCGACATCTTCGACGCGGTGGCGGTGCTGGCCGAGGTGCTCGACTCACGCGTCTGGGACGACGAGCGCTACCGCGCGCGGGCCCAGGTCACCTAGCCTGGGCGGCATGGACGGGGCGCTGACGGAGCTCGTCGAGGCGCTGGGCGACAGCGTCCGCACCGACCCGGCGACGTGCGAGAACTACCGCTT
>CAXTVE010000039.1:2961-4089 GCA_964247485.1 uncultured Propionibacteriaceae bacterium | reverse complement strand
GCGGGGCTACAACTCCCGCTGCGCCGGGGCCCGCCCCCGGGGGGGGGGGCCCCGGGGGGGGGGGGGGGGGGCCCGGGACGCGGCCGAGGTGCAGGCCACGGTGCGCTGGGCGGCCGCCCACGGCGTACCGGTGGTGCCCCGGGGGGCGGGCAGCGGGTTGTCCGGCGGATCCAGCGCGGTGGACGGCGGCATCGTGCTCAGCCTGGAGCGGATGCGGGCCGTCGAGATCGACGTGGCGACCCGGGTCGCGGTCGTCGAGCCGGGCGCCTTCAACGCCGAGGTCAAGGCCGCCGCCGCCGCGCACGGCCTGTGGTACCCACCGGACCCGTCGTCGTACGAGATCTGCTCGATCGGCGGCAACATCGCCACCAACGCCGGCGGGCTGTGCTGCGTCAAGTACGGCGTCACCACCGACTACGTGCTCGGTCTCGACGTGGTGCTGGCCGACGGCACCCTGGTCTGCCTGGGCGGCAAGCGGATCAAGGACGTCGCCGGGCTCTCGCTGGTCAAGCTGTTCGTGGGCAGCGAGGGCACCCTGGGCATCGTCACCCGCGCGGTCCTGCGGCTGATCCCGGCCCAGGGCAGCCGGTCGACCCTGGTGGCCACCTTCCCGACGGTCGCCGCGGCGGCGGAGGCGGTCGTCGAGATCGGCCGGACGCTGCGACCCTCGATGCTGGAGCTGATGGACGCCGCGTCGATCAACGCGGTCGAGGACTACCGGCCGATGGGCCTGGACCGCGCCGCCGGGGCGATGCTGATCGCCCAGTCCGACGCGCCCGGGTCCGCCTGCGCCGTCGAGGTCGCGGTGATGGAAGCCGCGTGCAGCGCGGCCGGGGCCAAGGAGGTGTTCGTCACCGACGACGCCGAGGAGAGCGAGATGTTCATCGCCGCCCGCCGCGCGACGTTCGCCGCGCTGGAGGCCCGCGGGGCCCTGCTGCTGGAGGACGTCGGGGCCCCGATCCCCCAGCTGCCCGCCCTGCTGGCGGCGATCGCCGAGGTCGCCGAGGCGTACGGGGTGGAGGTGCCGACCGTCGCCCACGCCGGGGACGGCAACACCCACCCCGTCGTGGTCTACGACCCGAGCGACCCGGCGTCGAAGGCGGCGGCCATCGCGCTCGCCGGTGATGG
>CAXTVE010000039.1:2607-2951 GCA_964247485.1 uncultured Propionibacteriaceae bacterium | reverse complement strand
GGCCCCCAACCCCCCCCCGGGGCGGGGGCCCCCCCCCGCCCCCCCGGGGGGGGGTGGGGGGGGGGGCCGCCGCCTTCGACGCGATCATGGCCGCGGCCATCGCGCTCGGCGGCACCATCACCGGCGAGCACGGGGTCGGGCGGACCAAGAAGCGGGCCCTGCCCGACCAGCTCGGCCCCGAGGTGATGGCCCTGACCCGCACCGTCAAGGCCGCCCTCGACCCCCAGGGCATCCTCAACCCGGGCGCCATCCTCTGAGGGACCCCTTGCTGCGGCAGCATGCGGGGGTTAACCCGAGGGTGCCACCCCCCCACCCTGCCACGATGCTAACCCCGTTCCTGTCGG
>CAXTVE010000039.1:0-2597 GCA_964247485.1 uncultured Propionibacteriaceae bacterium | reverse complement strand
ACTCTGGAGTGGCTCGCCGCGGCCAAGCGCCCGGCCACCCGGGACAAGCGGGTGGCCGAGACGGTGGCGCTGGCCCAGGAGAACCAGCGGGCTCAGCAGTGGCCGCGGCGAGCCACTCCAGAGTGGCCCGACGGGTCGAGCGCGGGAAGGCGTCCCAGTTGGCCCGGGCCGCCGGCTCCGCGTCCAGGGCGGCGGCCAGCTCCGGCGGCTCGATGAGGTTCTCCACGTCGTCCAGCCCGGTCCAGGTGCCGGAGGCCTTGGCCGCCTCGACCACGGCCCGGCCCGGGGCGGCCATCAGCCCGGCCCCCTCCAGCTCGGTGATCCGCAGCTTGTTCGGCCGCGACCACTTGCTGGTCGGCTTGCGCGGGGTGAGCAGCAGCTGGGACCGCAGCTCGTCCAGCCGCCGGGCCTTGCCGTCGATCCAGCCGTACGCCAGGGCCGCCCGCACGATGTCCTCGTAGGGCAGGTAGCGCTCTCCGGCCGCCTTCTTGTAGGTCACCAGCCAGATGCCCGGCGAGGACTCGCCGTTCGCCGCCAGCCAGCTCCGCAGCTCGTCGGCGGTGATGATCTCGACCTGCTCGTACGCGTCGCTCACCGTGCTCCTCCCGGTCCCGGCCCATCGTCTCGCAGCAGCCACTCGACCAGGGCCGGTCCGCGACCCGCCGGCCCGTCCGGTCCGAGGTGGGCGCCGTTGGTGTACATCCCGTCGATGACCAGGGCGAGCGCGTCGGCCAGAGCCGCCCCGGCGGGTCCCGGGCGCAGCTCACCGGCCAGCGCGGCCAGTCGCGCGTGCAGGGCGGCCCGGTAGTCGCGGGCCGCGGCCCGGGCCGGATGGGCGGGATCGGCGAACTCGATGCTGGCGTTGTTGAAAGCGCAGCCGCGGAAGTCGGCGCGGCCGACATCGGTCGCGACCGCGCGGAGAATGGCCCGGATGGCGGCCGCCGGGTTGCCCCGGTACCGGGCGACGTCGGCATCGACGTACCCCAGGATGGTCTCCGCCCGGTCGTCCAGGTAGGCCCCGATCAGGGCGTCCTTGGTCGGGAACAGCCGGTAGACGCTGGCCTTGCCCAGTCCGGTCGCCCGGACCAGCTCGTCCATCCCCACCTCGTGCACGCCCCGCGGGTAGAACAGCCGGCCGGCGGTGTCCAGCACCAGCCGCCGCCGCTGGTCGGCGGGCAGCGCGGCCCGGCGGGGGGTTGGCGAGCCCATGGTGGCCATGCTATCCCTACTGTGAGACGGATCGGTCCGTTCCAGAGTCAGAAGGAGTTTCGCATGCCCCAGATCGCCTTCCTCACCGGCGCCGCCGGCGGCATCGGCGCCGAGGTCGCCCGCCAGCTTGCCGCCCAGGATCACCGGGTCGTGATCAGCGCCCGGGACCCGGAGCAGGCCGCCGCGACCGCCGCCGAGCTGGGCGTCGAGGCGCTCGACGTCGGCGTCGACGTCACCGACCAGGCCAGCGTCGAGGGCGCCGCCGCGGCCCTGGCGGCCTACGGGCACCTCGACGTGCTGATCAACAACGCTGCCGGCTACGTCGACTGGAGCGAGCTAGCCTCAGCAGCCGACCTGGCGGCTGCCCACCGGGTGCTCGAGGTCAACCTGTTCGGCGGCTGGCGGATGACCAATGCGCTGCTGCCGCTGCTGCGCCGCAGCGAGCACCCCCGGGTGGTCCACCTGTCCAGCGGTGCGGGCTCCCATGCCGACGAGGCCTTCGGCCTGACCCGGCGGGGCGGAGCGGCGGCGACGTACGGCATCTCCAAAGCGGCGCTGAACGCACTGGCCGCGACCCAGGCGGCCGAGCTCGCCGAGACCCCGATCCTCGTCAACGCGGTCTGTCCCGGCCTGACGGCGACCTGGCCGGGTGCAGAGCAGATGGGCGCCCGGCCGCTGGCCGATGGGGCGGCATCAGTCGTCTGGGCGGCTACTCTGCCCGACGACGGTCCGCGCGGCGGCTTCTTCCGCGACGGCCAACCAGTGGGCTGGTAGGCGCGCCCGCGCTCTGGGGCGCGCGCTCGTGTGTTGTTGGCGCGCCGCGGGGGGTTCGAGGGGGGTCGTCCCCCTTCGCTGACCTAACGCCGGTTGATCACCGCCGTGCCGACCGCGAGGTCGGCCAGGTGACGCCGGTCCGGGCCGACCACCAGGGCCGGGAAGGCCAGACTGACCAGGCCCGCTCGCAGCAACGCCCGGGGTAGACCGAGATGCTGCCGGTCGAGGCGGACCACGGCCAGCCGGCAGATCAGCTGACCCAGGCTGCCGCCGACCAGCCACGACAGCACCGCGGACTGGACGAAGAACAGCACGAGGGTGAGACCCGACTGCCAGGTGTTGCCGGTCCCGACGCCGGCGAGGATGAGCAGCAGGGCGATGCCGCTGCAGGCGGCCCAGTCGATGACGAGGGCCCCGATCCGGGCCTGCCAGCTCGCCAGCGAGCCGTGCCCCATGAGGGGGAGGCCCAGCCGGGCACCCGGGTGCGACTCACCGGCCACTGCGACCATGCGGCGAGGCTACCCGCCGCCGCCACCCGGGGACTCCGAACCCTGGCCGGCCGGGTCGGCCGAGGGCTCCGGCGCCGACGACTGGGCCTCGGACGGCTCCGGCGC
>CAXTVE010000038.1:11035-14276 GCA_964247485.1 uncultured Propionibacteriaceae bacterium | reverse complement strand
TCGCCGGCTACCGGGCCGCGGCCGGCTGGCCCGGGGCGCCCCGACCGGTGGCCGCGAACGACCTGCTGCCGGAGCGGGCCCTGTCCGGCGACGGGCACGCGCGCCGCACGCTGGCCCGGGAGGTGTACGAGCCGCTGCTGAACGCCGGCGGCGGGCTGCTGGAGACGCTGGTCACCTTCCTCGACCAGGGCCTGTCGGTGGAGGCGGCCGCCCGCGCCCTGTTCGTGCACGCCAACACGGTGCGCTACCGGCTCCGCCGCGTCCACGAGGTCTCCGGCTACAGCCCGACCGACCCGCGCGACGCGTACGCGCTGCGGCTCGCCGTCACTCTGGGACGGCTCTTCGCCCGGGCCAAGCCCGAGGAGGTCTCCTGACTCGCGTGACACTCGCCACAGCCTTGTAGGAACCAGACAATAGGACGTCCGAATATTCGTCGTGGCGACATGCGGCGTTTGCGGACCGGTCACGGAACGATAAACGTGTGCTCGCCATCGTGGCGCCCGGTCAGGGGGCGCAGACCCCCGGCTTCCTGAAGCCGTGGCTGAGCGAGCCCGGGCTGGCCGACCGGATCGCCTGGCTGTCGGCTGTGTCCGGTCTCGACCTGGCCCACTACGGCATCGAGGCGGACGCGGAGACCATCCGGGACACCGCGATCGCCCAGCCGCTGCTGGTCGCCGCCGGCTTGCTCACCGCCCTCGAGCTCTTCCCCCACCCGACCGACGCGTTCCCCTTCATCGGGGTGGCCGCCGGACACTCGGTCGGCGAGATCACCGCGGCCGCCGGCGTCGGCGTGCTGTCGGCCGAGCAGGCGATGGTGTTCGTCCGCGAGCGCGGCCGGGCGATGGCCGAGGCCAGTGCCGTCACCCCCACCTCGATGACCGCGGTCATCGGCGGCGATGCCGAGGAGGTGCTGGCCGCTCTGGCCGAGCACGAGCTGACGGCGGCCAACCACAACGGCGCTGGGCAGATCGTGGCCGCCGGAACAGCGGACCAGCTCGCGGCCCTGGCCGCGGCGCCACCGAAGCGGGCTCGGCTGATCCCGCTCAGCGTGGCCGGCGCCTTCCACACGGTGCACATGGAGTCGGCGGTCGCTCACCTGGCCGGGCTGGCCCGGGCCATCTCCACCCACGACCCGCGGACGCGACTGGTGTCCAACGCCGACGGCCAGGTGGTGCATGACGGACGCGAGGTGCTGCGCCGGCTCGTCGGCCAGGTCGCCTCGCCGGTGCGCTGGGACCTCTGCCTGGCGACCATGGCCGACCTCGGGGTGACCGGGCTGCTGGAGCTGCCGCCGGCCGGCACCCTGACCGGGATCGCCAAGCGCAACCTGAAGGGCGTCGAGCTCTTCGCCCTGAACACCCCCGACCAGCTCGAGGACGCCTTGGCCTTCGTGCACCGGCATGGCCGGGTGGCCTCGGCCAACCCCATCACCACCAACCCGACCTGGCGGCTGGTCGTCTCGCCGGGCAAGGGCCAGTTCACCCGGACCGAGGACGTGGAGACCGACACCGTGCTGCCCAGCCACAGCACCGTCGGCACGGTGCGCAACCGCCGCGACGAGATCCCGGTCAGCGCGCCGCACGGCGGCATCGTCGTGGAGTGGCTGGTGGAGAACGGCGACCCGGTCGCCCCCGGCCAGCCGCTGCTGCGGCTGCACCCGGTCGTGGAGTCCGCCGACGCGACGGAGGTCACCCGATGAGCCTGAACCTCGCGACCGGGGCAACGGCCTCCACCATCCTCGGCTTCGGCGGCTACCGGCCGCGCCGGGTCGTCGACAACGCCGAGATCTGCACCTACATCGACTCCACCGACGAGTGGATCCGCACCCGCTCCGGCATCGTCGAGCGGCGCTGGGCCGCGCCCGACGAGACCATCCAGATGATGTCGGTGGCCGCGGCCCGCAAGGCGCTCGAGCGGTCCGGGGTCGACCCGGCGCAGATCGACACGGTGATCGTGTCCACCGTCACCCACCTGCACCAGACGCCGGCGGTGGCGCCCACCATCGCCACCGAGCTGGGCGCCCAGGGCGCGGCGGCGTTCGACATCTCGGCCGCCTGCGCGGGCTTCTGCTACGGCACCGCGATGGCCGACTCCTTCGTCCGCAGCGGCGCCTCGAAGTACGTGCTGATCATCGGCGTCGAGCGGCTGTCCGACATGACCGACCGGCACGACCGGTCGACAGCCTTCATCTTCGCCGACGGGGCCGGGGCTGCGGTGATCGGTCCGAGCGAGACCGCCGGCGTCGGGCCGGTCGTCTGGGGCTCCGACGGCGAGCAGTCCGGGCTGATCGGCCAGACCGAGCCCTGGGACACCGCCGTTCGCGACCGGGGCCGCGACGACGCGCACTGGCCGGTGCTGCGGATGGAGGGCAACCCGGTCTTCAAGTGGGCCTCCTACACGATGGCCAAGACCGCGGCCGAGGCGCTCGACCGGGCCGGCGTACGCCCCGAGGACCTGGCCGTGTTCGCGCCGCACCAGGCCAACATGCGGATCACCGACGCGATGTTCCGGGCGCTCAAGCTGCCGCCCGAGGTCGTCGTGGCCCGCGACATCGCCCGCCAGGGCAACACCTCCGCCGCCTCGATCCCACTGGCCATCGAGGCCCTGCTGGAGTCCGGCGAGGCCAAGTCCGGCGACACCTGCCTGATCATCGGCTTCGGCGCCGGCCTGGTCTACGCCGGCCAAGTGATCGTTCTGCCGTAAGCCGAGCAGCTCAACCAACCCAAGCGAAGGAGCCCACTGCATGCCCACCACCGAAGAGGTCCGC
The DNA here is from genome assembly GCA_964247485.1 of uncultured Propionibacteriaceae bacterium. Lineage (GTDB taxonomy): Bacteria > Actinomycetota > Actinomycetes > Propionibacteriales > Propionibacteriaceae > Microlunatus. The sequence goes on along the minus strand of CAXTVE010000038.1, from coordinate 11,509 downwards.
ACCGACCTGGCCGAGATCGTGAACGAGGTCGCCGGCGTCCCCAGCGAGGACGTCCAGCTCGACAAGTCGTTCACCGACGACCTGGACGTGGACTCCCTGTCGATGGTCGAGATCATCTACGCCGCCGAGGAGAAGTTCGGCGTCAGCATCCCCGACGAGGAGGCCAAGAACCTGAAGACCGTGGGGGACGCGGTGGCCTACATCGAGCGCGCGGCCTCCTGACCCTCCACCCCGCCGTGAGGAGCTGATCGTCATGTCACGCACCCGGGTCGTCGTCACCGGGCTGGGCGCCACCACCCCGCTGGCCGGGGACGCGCCGAGCACCTGGGACGCCCTGCTCGCGGGGCGGTCCGGGGTCGGTCGGATCGCCGCCGACTGGGCCGAGGACCTGCCGGTGAAGATCGCCGGCGTCGCCGCGGGCGGGCCGGGGGGCGGGGGCGGGGGGGGCGGGGGCCCCCGCCACGGCCCCGCGGG
>CAXTVE010000038.1:0-11025 GCA_964247485.1 uncultured Propionibacteriaceae bacterium | reverse complement strand
CGGGGGACGTGCTCGAGCGCGTCGAGGCCCGCCGACTCGACCGCTCGGCGCAGCTCGGGGTGATCGCGGCCATGGAAGCGTGGCGGGACGCCGGCTACGGCCTGCAGGAGGACAACCCGGTCGACCGGGACCGGCTGGCCGTCGCGGTGGCCACCGGGATCGGCGGGCTGCAGACCCTCCTCGGGCAGTGGGACATCCAGCAGGAGAAGGGGTCCCGGCGGGTCAGTCCGCTCGCGATCCCCATGCTGATGGCCAACGCGACCGCGGCCAACGTGGGTCTGCGGCTGGGGGCCCGGGCCGGGGTGCACACCCCGGTCTCGGCCTGCGCCTCCAGCAACGAGTCGATCGCCCTCGGCCTGGACATGATCCGGCTCGGCCGCGCCGACGTCGTGGTGGTCGGCGGCACCGAGGCCTGCGTGCACCCGATGCCCATCGCCTGCTTCGCCCAGATGCAGGCGATGAGCCGGCGTAACGACGAGCCGGAGCGGGCGTCCCGGCCCTGGGACGTCGACCGGGACGGGTTCGTGCTCGGTGAGGGTGCGGCGATGCTGGTGATCGAGACCCTGGAGCACGCGCAGGCCCGCGGCGCCTTCATCTACGGGGAGCTGGCCGGGGCCGGGATCAGCGCGGACGCCCACGACATGGTGCAGCCGAACCCGACCGGACAGACCCAGGCTGCGGCCATGACCAAGGCGCTGCGGGAGGCCGAGCTCGCCCCCGGCGACATCGTGCACGTCAACGCGCACGCGACCTCCACTCCGCAGGGGGACCTGACCGAGCTGAGCTCCATCCGGCAGTCGCTCGGTGACCACACCGAGGCGATCGTCACCGGCACCAAGTCGATGACCGGCCACCTGCTGGGCGGGGCGGGGGCGCTGGAGTCGCTGGCCACCCTGCTGGCGCTGCACCACCGCCGGGTCCCGCCCACCATCAACCTGGACAACCCCGAGGCCGATCTCGGCGTCGACATCGCCACCAAGGTCCGCGACCTCCCCGCCGGGGACCTGGCCGCGATCAACAACTCGTTCGGTTTCGGGGGCCACAACGTGGCGGTCGCCTTCACCAACGCCTACGCCAGCTCGGCCGGAGGCCACTCATGACGCTCGTCGCTCCCCCACCCACCGCCGTCGCGGCCCGACCGGCTCCACTGCCCGCGCACAAAGCCAAGATCCCGCGCGAGGAGGACGCGCGCAATCCGAACTTCCGGCTGCAGGCCCTCCTGGACCCCGGGTCGGTCGAGCTGATCACCGCCGACGACGACTCCGGCATGCTGGCCGCGGTCGGCACCATCAACGGCTGCCGGGTCGTCGCCTTCTGCTCCGACGCCACCGTGATGGGCGGCGCGATGGGTACGGACGGCTGCGACGTGGTGGTCCGCGCCTACGAGCGGGCCATGCGCGACCGGGTACCGATCCTGGGCATCTGGCACTCCGGTGGCGCCCGGCTCGCCGAGGGCGTGCTCTCGCTGCACGCCGTCGGTCGGATCTTCCACGCCATGACCCAGGCCTCGGGCCAGATCCCCCAGATCTCGATCGTGCTCGGCTTCGCGGCCGGCGGTGCGGCGTACGGGCCGGCGCTGACCGACGTGGTCATCCTGGCCCCGGAGGGGCGGATCTTCGTCACCGGCCCGGACGTCGTGAGGTCGGTGACCGGCGAGGACGTCGACATGCTGCGGCTCGGCGGGCCCGACACCCATGGCCGTCGCTCCGGGGTGGTGCACCTGGTCGCCGACGACGAGCCGGACGCCATGGCCCAGGGCCGCGCCCTGGCCACGCTGCTGGCCGACCAGGGGGTGACCGCCGACACGGTCGCGGACGTCGACCTCGCCACCCTGCTGCCCGAGTCGCCCAAGCGGGCCTACGACGTGCACCCGCTGATCGACGGCGTGCTGGACCAGGGCTCAACGGTGGAGCTGCACGCCCGCTGGGCGCCGAACATGACCATCGCGCTGGGCCGGCTGGGCGGTCGGACGGTCGGGGTGGTCGCCAACAACCCGCTGCGGCTCGGCGGCTGCCTGGACTCCCTCAGCGCCGAGAAGGCGGCGCGGTTCGTCCGGATGTGCGACACCTTCGGGGTCCCGCTGGTGGTGATCGTCGACGTGCCCGGTTACCTGCCCGGGGTCGGGCAGGAGTGGGACGGCGTCGTCCGGCGGGGCGCCAAGCTGCTGCACGCGTTCGGCGAGGCCGTGGTGCCGCGGGTGACCCTGGTGACCCGCAAGGCGTACGGCGGCGCGTACATCGCCATGAACGCGCGGTCCCTGGGCGCGACCCGGGTGTTCGCCTGGCCGGGAGCCGAGGTGGCCGTGATGGGCCCGATCGCCGCGGTGCGCATCCTGCACCGGCGCAAGCTGGCCGGGGTCGCCGACGACGTACGCCCCCAGCTGGAGGCCGAGCTCGCCGCCGAGCACGAGCGGATCGCGGGCGGCGTGGAGCGGGCGGTGGAGATCGGCGTGGTCGATGAGATCGTCCAGCCGGACCGCACCCGCTCGGCCGTGGCCGCAGCCATCCGCGCGGCCGATGCCGGCGACCGGGGAGCCCACACGAACATCCCCCTCTGACTCCGACTTTCCCCCGCGAACTCGGGGTCAGACCACCTCGTGCAGCCAGCGCACCGGCATGCCGTCGCCGGCGTGCCGGAACGGCTCGAGCTCGGTGTCCCAGTCGGCGCCGAGCAGCCCGTCGAGGGCCCGGCTCAGGTCGCCGCCGCCGAGCGCGGCCAGCGCCATGGCGTGCCGCAGCCGGTCCTCGGGCACCATGATGTCGCCGTGCAGCCCGGTGACGGCGTGGAAGATCCCCAGGCTGGGCGTGTAGGAGTAGCGCGCGCCCTCGGTCCGGCTGGTCGGCTCCTCGGTCGCCTCGAACCGGACCCGCTGCCAGCCCTTGAGCGCGCTGGCGAGCCGGGCGGCAGTCCCGGTGGGGCCGCTCCAGCTGTACTCCGTCCGGTACGCCGACCGCTCGACCGGCTGCTCGATCCAGTCGAGGCGTACCGGCGCGCCGAAGATTCCGCCGACGGCCCAGTCAACGTGCGGGCAGAGGGCGGACGGCGCGGAGTGGACGAACAGAACTCCACGGGTCGTGCTCATGAATCCTCCATCGGCGGGAACCACAGGCAGTCGTGAGGGCTGCCTTCCCCTGCATCCTCACGATGTGGTCCGCACCCGGCGGATCGAATTCGGTTGTGCGCCCATTGTGCACCATCGCGGGCCCGCGATGATCAACGCCCTACAGTGTCGCCATGCCAGTCGCGCAGTACGGGACCTGGGCCTCACCGATCAGCGCGGCGGACCTGGCCGGGACCACCGTCGGCCTGTCCGGCGCCACGATCGACGGCGACCACGTCTACTGGCTGGAGAGCCACCCCGGGCAGGCGGGCCGGACCGGGCTCTGGCGGCAGCCGCTGGCCGGCGGCCCGGCCAACGAGCTCACCCCGGCACCGGCCTACGTGCGGACCCGGGTCTACGAGTACGGCGGAGGTGAGTACGCCGTCCGGGACGGGACCGTGGTGTACAGCGAGCTCAGCGACGGTCGGGTCCACCGGGTGACCGACGCCGGGCCCGTGCCCATCACCCCGCCAGGTGAGTTCCGTTACGGGGACCTCCGCGTGCACCCCGACCGGGAGCTGGTGCTGGCGCTGCGCGAGGACCACACCGGCGGCGGGGAGCCGGTGCACACGATCGTCCGCCTCGACCTCGACGGCGCGAACCCGGACGGCGGCACCGTGCTGTGCGCCGGCGCGGACTTCTACTCGACCCCGGAGCTGTCCGCCGGCGGCCGGCTGGCGTGGACGGAGTGGGCCCATCCGGACATGCCGTGGGACGCCAGCACCATCCGGGTCGGGTCGCTCGGCCCGGGCGGCGTCACCGGGGTCACCGCGGTGGCCGGCGGGCCGGGCGAGTCGGCCATCCAGCCGCGCTGGCTGGGCGAGCGGCTGGTCCTGCTCTCCGACCGCACCGGCTGGTGGAACCTCTACGCGGCCGACGACGGGGAGCTGACCCCGCTGCACCCGGAGCAGGCCGAGTTCGGCGGCCCGCAGTGGACGTGCGGGCAGTCCCCGTACGTCGTCCTGGACGACGACCGGCTGTGCGGCCTGGTGCTGCGCGCGGGCCGGGCATCGCTGGACGTGCTCACCCTGTCGACCGGTGCGCTGCGGACGGTGGCCGACACGGGGCCGGCCCACGAACGGCGCACCGCCGGCGGCGGACGGGGGGCGGCGGGGCGGGGCCACCCGGACCGGGCGCCGACCGTGGCCCTGCTCGATCCCGCCGAGGGGACCTGGTCCCCCGTCCGCGAGGCCGCCCCGGCGGTGCTGCCGGCGGAGGCGGTCTCGGTCGCCGAGCCGGTGGAGTGGCCGGGCCCGGACGGTTCGGTCCACGGCTGGCTCTACCCGCCGACCAGCGTCGACTTCACCGCCCCGCCGGACGACCGGCCCCCGCTGCTGGTGCTGTCCCACGGCGGCCCCACCGCCTCCGCGTCGGGCGGCTTCCGGCTCGCCCATCAGTTCTGGACCAGCCGCGGGTACGCGGTCCTGGACGTCAACTACGGCGGCAGCTCGGGTCTCGGCCGCGCCTACCGCGAGCGGCTGCGGGGCCGCTGGGGCATCGTGGACGCGCGCGACTGCATCGACGGTGCGCTGGCGATGGCTGAGCAGGGCCGAGCGGACCGCGACCGGCTGGTGATCAGCGGCGGCAGCGCGGGCGGCTACACCACCCTGCGGGTGCTCACCACCAGCGATGTCTTCGCCGCCGGGATCAGCCTCTACGGAGTCGGCGACCTCGAGGCCCTGGCTCGCGACACCCACAAGTTCGAGGCGCGCTACCTGGACGGGCTGGTCGGACCCTACCCCGAGGCCCGCGAGGTCTACCTCGAGCGGTCCCCGATCAACCACGTCGACCAGCTGGCCGCGCCGATCCTGCTGCTGCAGGGCACCGAGGACAAGGTGGTGCCCCCGGCCCAGGCCGAGCTGATGGCCGACGCGGCGCGGGCCAAGGGCCTGCCGGTCGGGCTGGTCCTGTACGCCGGCGAGGGCCACGGCTTCCGCCGCGCGGACACCATCACCGCCGCCATCCAGGCCCAGCTCTACTTCCTGGGCCGGGTGCTGGGCCTGACCCCGGCCGATGACCTGCCACCCGTCCCGATCGACAACCTGCCGGGCTGAACCGCCCCCGTCAGTGCAGGTGCGGCTGGCCGGTCGACGCCGTCGTGCCGCCGTCGACGGTCAGGGTGGACCCGGTGATGTACGCGGCGTCCGGGCTGGCGAGGAACAGCACGGCCGGAGCGATGTCGGCGGGCACCGCCGGCCGGCCGAGGGCGATCCGGTTGACGAACTGCTCGAGAACCGCCTCGTCCTCGGCGAGGTCGCCCGTCGCCTCGGTCAGGGTGAACGAGGGCGCCACGCTGTTCAGCCGCACGCCGGTCGGGCCGTAGTCGAGGGCGAGGGACTGGACGAGGTTCATCAGGGCGGCCTTGGTGGCGTTGTAGCCCGACTGGCCCCAGTCGCCGCGCAGCCCGGACACCGACCCCACCACGACGACATTGCCCCGGGTCTTCTCCAGCTCGGGCAGTGCGTGCTGGGCGAGGTGGAAGAACGCGTCGACGTTCGTCGCCTGCAGCTGCGCCCAGTCGTCGCGGGTCAGCTCGACGAACGGCTTGGCGACGATCACCGCCGCGTTGTTGACGAGAACGTCGAGCCGGCCGAAGTGCGCCACGACCCGGGCCACCACTCCGGCCGCCTCGTCCGGCTCAGCCAGGTCGGCCGACACCACCAGCCCGCGATCCGGGTCGTGGCCCTCCAGGGTCTCCTGCAGCGGCTCCGCCCGACGGCCCACCACGGCCACCCGCGCCCCGTTGTCGAGGAAGGCCCGGGCGACGGCGCGGCCGATGCCGCTGCCGGCCCCGGTGACCAGGACCACCGAGCCGTCGAAGGGATAGCGGTTCCAGGTGCTCATGGGGTGGGCAACCTGCCTGCGGGAGCGAACATTCCCGTCAGCGGCGGGGGCCGAAGATCGCCTCACCGACGCGTACGGTGGTCGCGCCGTACTCGACGGCCAGCTCGAAGTCCCCGGACATGCCCATCGACAGCTCGTCGAAGCTCCCGGGGACGCCGGCCGCCCGCAGCTCCCCCTGCAGCGTCCGCATCCGGGCGAAGCAGGCAGCGACCGCAGCCTGGTCGGCCGAGAACACGGCCAGGGTCATCAGCCCGCGGACGCGCAGGGCTTCGAACCGGGCCATCTCCCGGGCGACGCCCTCGACGTCCTCCGGGGCGAGGCCGAACTTCTGGGGTTCCCCCGAGGAGTTCACCTGGACGAACACGTCGAGCCGACGACCGGCGTCGTGCAGCCGGCGGTCCAGCGCCTCGGCGATCTTGACCGAGTCCAGGGCGTGGAACTCGGTGGCGAACCCGGCGGCATCCCTGGTCTTGTTGGTCTGCAGGTGCCCGATCATCGCCCAGGTCAGGTCGGCGTACCCGGACAGGGCTTTGGCCTTGTCGACCGCCTCCTGGACCCGGTTCTCCCCGAACAGCCGCATCCCGGCCGCGTACGCCTCGTCCACCGCAGCGGCACTCTGGGTCTTGCTGACCGCCATCAGTCGCACCTCGCCCGGATCCCGGCCGGCCCGCCGGCAGGCCGCGTCCACCCGTTCCCGCGTCGCCGCAACGTTCTCCGCCACCTGCCCCATGAGACTGGAGGCTAGCCGTCGCCCTGGACGGCCGGCGGGGTCGGCGGTGGCTAGCATCGTGAGAATGTCCGGGCCGACCGCAGACGGCGAACCCGCGGGAGGGGCCCGCACCACGGCTGAGCTGTACCGGCGGTTCGCCGACGCCGAGGCCACCCGGTCGCCGCTGTACCAGCGGGTGGCGTTCGCGCTGAGCCGGTCTGGGCCGGCGTTGCGGGCCGTCGAGACGGCGCCGGCGCGGCACCGCCACCCCACGGTGATCCTCGCCGCGCTGTACGACCTCGCCCTCGCCGGACAAGCTCCGGCGCTGGCCGCGGCGTACGCCGCCGCGGACGGCGATTCCGCCGCGGACGCGGCGATCGACACCTTGCTGAGGCTGACCGGTCCGGTCCTGGCCGTTGCGAGGCGCCACCGGCCGCAGACAACCGAAGCCGGCCGCTGCGCCGTGCTCTACCCGGCCGTCGCCGAGGCGGCGCATCGACTCGGCGCCCAGAGCCTCGGGCTGGTCGACGTGGGCGGGTCAGCCGGGCTCAACCTCCACGTCGATCGGGTCGGCGTCAGCTACAGCAATGGCCAGTCGTTGGGCGACCCGTCCTCGCCCGTGCAGCTGGCAGCCTCGATCGTGGGCGGGCGGCCGCTCCCGACGTGGTCGATACCCGAGGTCGTCGTCCGGATCGGCATCGGTCCTGATCCGGTCGACCTCACCGACGCCGATGACGCCCGGTGGTTGCGCGCCTGCCTGGGACCTCACCAGCCCGATCGAGTCGCCAGGTTGGCCGCGGAACTGGCGCTCGCGGCGACGGCTCCTCCGCTGCTGCTCCCCGGGAACGTCATCGAGGTGCTGCCCGACGCCTTGGCCCGGGTGCCCCCGGGCGCGGTACCGGTCGTCATCACGACGTGGGCGCTGTCGCAACTCCCGATCCGGCGCCGTCCGCACTTCCTGCAGCGCCTCACCGAGGCGGCCGCCGGCCGGCCGGTGGCCTGGGTGTCGGCCGAGGGGGTTGGGGTCGCGCCGACGATTCCGACGCTCGGTGATCGCCCCGCCTCGGGACACAGCATCCTCGGCCTGGCCATCCTCGGCGGATCGGCCCAGTCCGCCGGCGCGCTGGGCCGCTGCTGGTCGCGGGGCCGGTTGCTGGCCTGGTTGGACGACTCCGGACCCGGTCCGGTTGACCGACGCTACGGCCAGCGGGCTCCGAGCGAGATCAGCCCGCAGGCGGCCAGGATGGCGAAGACCAGCCCGAAGCCGGCGTAGCGCGAGGTCACCTCCCGGTCCACCTTCTCCTTGCCGACCGAGCTGCCGATGTCGGCGTAGACGTCCTTCAGCTGCCCGGCCGAGGTCGCCGTGTAGGCCTCGCCGCCGGAGATCCGAGAGATCCGCTCGAGCTCGTCCCGGTCGACCGGCACTGGCTCACGGCGGCCGGCGATCTCGATGTAGCCGTTGGCCGTGCCGTAGGCGATCGTGTAGATCGGGATCGACTGGGCCCGGGCCGCCTCCGCGGCCTGGCTGGAGGGCCGGCCGATCTGGGTCTTGCCGTCGCTGAGCAGGACGATCCGGGCGGGCACGGAGGCCTGCGGGTTGTCGGGGTCCGGCGCCACCTGGGACGCGGCCGCCAGGGAGGTGTAGATCCCTTCGCCGATCGCGGTGGACTGGGCCGGCTGGATGGCCTCGATGGCCGCGGTCACCGCGCCCTTGTCCAGGGTGGGTGGGACCACGGTGGTGGCGGTTCCGGCGAAGGTCACCAGGGCGACGTTGAACTTGGTCGGCAGCGAGTTGACGAACTGGATGGCCGCCGTCTTGGCCGCGATCAGCCGGTTCGGCTCGACGTCCTCCGCCTCCATGGAGAGCGAGATGTCGATGGTGACCACGACGGTCGCCCGCTCCCGCGGCACCGACACCTGGTCCTTGGGCTGGGCGAAGGCCATGGTCAGGGTCAGCAGGCTGAGGATGGACAGGCCGACCGCGAGGTGCCGCAGCCAGGTCCGGTCCCGCGGGATGACCAGGTCGAACATGGTCCGTCCCAGAGCGGCGTTGCGGCTGCGCTTGCGAGCCACCAGCCACAGGTACAGCCCGACCAGCAGCGGGATGAGCGCCAGCAGCCATAGCCGGCTCGGCTGCAGGAAGGACAACAGAGGAATCACGGGAGCCACCCTTCGTCAGGCTCAGCGCCCGTCACCCGGAACCCGGGTCGGACAGGAGAACAGCGGCGGTGGACCTCCGCTGGGACGATCCGAGGAGCGTGGACGGGTCTGGCGGGAGCACCGGAGCGCAGCGGAGGTGCGGATGGTTGCGAGGCGGACGGCCCAGCGGAGGTCCGCTGCCGCTCACCGACGATCACGGCCATTTCGCCCCCAGCGAGATCGCGCCCAGCGCCGCGAGCACGGCCAGGGCCAGTCCGTAGCCGGCGAAGCGGGACGTCACCTCGCGGTCGGCCTTCTCATACCCCACCGAGGAACCGATGTTCTCGTACACCGTCTCCAGCTCCTCGGGGGTTGCCGCGGCGAAGTAGCGGCCCTGGGTGAGCTCGGCGATCTCCTGCATCGTCTGGTGGTCCACCGGCACCGGCTCGCGCTTGCCGTCCAGCTCGACGTAGCCGTTCTCCGTCCCGTACGCGATGGTGTAGACCGGCACCTCGGCCGCCGCGGCCTCGCTGGCCGCCTGCAACGGCGCCCGGCCGGCGGTGTTGCTGCCGTCGGTCAGCAGCACGATCGCCCCGGGGGCCACCGCGTTCGGGTCGTTCGGGTCCTTCGGCGCCTGGCCGAGGGCCGACAGCCCGGTCGCGATACCTTCGCCGATCGCGGTCGAGTCCTGCAGCCGGATGCTGCGGATCGCGTTCTCCACGGTGTTGTGGGCCGTGGTCGGCGGCACCAGCACCGCAGCCGTGCCGGCCATCGAGACCACGGCGATGTTGTACTTCTCCGGCAGCTGGTCGACGAAGGCGACCGCCGCCTCCTTGGCCGCATCCAGCCGGGTCGGCTGGACGTCGGTGGCCTGCATGGACAGCGAGGCGTCGAGCACGAGAACGACGGTGGCCCGCTCGCGGGGCACGTCGACCTCGGTCTTCGGCCGCGCGAACGCCGCGGTCAGCGTGACCAGGCTGAGTAGGGACAGGGCGACCGCCAGGTGCCGTCGCCACTGCGACTGCTTGGGCACCACCACGTCCAGCATCGAGGTGTTGGTGAAGCGCATACCCCGCCGGTTCTTGCGCCGTGAGGCGAAGATGTAGGCCAGCACCAGCAGCGGGATCACGACCAGGATGAGCAACCGCCCCGGCTCGAGGAACGCCAGCATCGGCGTCAGCGCGAGAGAGCTCACCGTGCGGGCGCTTCTCGGGGGTTCAAGGGGGTCATCGTCATCCCCCTTGCTGGATTCATTTCGCGACTCCCTGGGGCGGGGCGTGCAGCATGCTCGCCACCCGGCGGTAGGCCAGCACGAACCTGGCGATGTCCTGCACCCAGTCCCGGTCGGTGCGCAGCTGGATGTGTCCGACACCGGCACGACGAAGGGAGATGCGGATTCGTTCCCGCTGCGCCGCACTGGCCGCGTCCATCCGGGTCCGCGCATCGACGTCAGCGGTGTTGACGTAGCGCTCGAAGTCGGTCTCCGGGTCCCGGATCAGCATGTCGCCGACGTCGGGGAACTCGATCTCCCGCCGGTCCACCACCTCGATCGCCAGCACCTGGTTGCGGACCGCGAGCCGGCGCATCGAGCGCTCCCACTCCGGCGGGACGTTCGGGTCGAGCTCGTGGTCGCCGGGGGTCAGGAAGTCCGACACGACCACCCGGAGGCCTCGCCGCCGCTGGCTCCGGGACAGCTGCTCGACGCCGTCGGCCAGCCGCATCGGCCCGACGGCGTGGTCGGGCACGAAGGGCTCGGTCAGCATCTTGCGCAGCAGTCCGTAGAGGGCACTCCGCCCGGACCGCGCCGGCAGCCGGCGCAGGCTGTCCGGCCGCATCAGCAGCCCGCCGAACCGGTCGCCCATCTTCTGGCTCAGGAACCCGATGGTCGCGACTGCGGCGATACCCAGGTCCCGCTTGGTCACGCCCGCGGTGCCCCAGTTCATCGAGGGGGTGACGTCCATCAACGCCCAGACCTCGAGCTCGCGGTCAGAGATCGTGTCGCGGACGTGGGGGGCCATGGTCCGGGCGGTGACCGCCCAGTCGATCCGGCGTACGTCGTCCTCACCGGGCACGTAGACCCGCGCGTCGGCGGTCTCGGAACCGGGACCCGGCAGCAGGCCCATGTGGTCCCCGTGCAGGAACCCCTCCAGCCGCCGCACGATCGTCAGCTCGAGCCGGCGCAGCGCCGCCTCGGGCGCCAGCTTGTTCAGCGGGATGGTGATCTGGGTCGGCG
>CAXTVE010000037.1:8194-14429 GCA_964247485.1 uncultured Propionibacteriaceae bacterium | reverse complement strand
ACACAATCTGGCCTGGACGGGAGGATTGTGACAACCCACCGATCCGGTCGACGATACCCACCCTGCCCGGAGGCTTTCGGTTCGCTTACGAAGCTCGACCCGGTCGCCACGGCCGACGCCGGTTCCGCTGCGGCGGCCTTAGCCTGGCTCGGTGCGGGACACCCTCATCATCTTCGGGCTCGCCGTGGGCTGCTGCATCCTGATCGGTGCGGCAGGTCTGTTGGCTCTTCACCTGCTGCGCGAGAAGTCCCTGCGCTGGCAGCTGGCCCTCGCCGGTGTAACCCCGGTGCTGGCGGTCGCGGCGTCGGTGGCGGTGAACGTCCAGCTGATGTTCCTGTCGGGCCACGACTCCGGCGTGATCGTGGTCGCGTTGGTCACCTCGACCCTGCTGGCCCTCGGGGCGGTCTGGGTCGTCCTGCGCCGGATCACCCAGGGCTCGCTGGCGTTGGGCACCGGCGTCAGCGAGCTGGTCGCCGACGGCACCGGTCGTCAGCCGGCGGAACCCGGACCGACTGAGCCGCGCCAGATGATCCCCGAGCTCGAACAGGTGCACTCGGAGCTGGCCCGGGCGCGGCGAACCCTGGCCGAGGCCCGGACCCAGGAGCGGAACGCCGAACGGGCCCGCCGGGAGCTGGTGCAGTTCGTCTCTCACGACCTGCGTACGCCGCTCGCTGGGTTGCGCGCGCTGACCGAGGGTCTGGAGGACGGCGTCATCAGCGACGTCCCCCGGGCCTACACGCAGATGCGCTCGACGGTCACCCGGATGGCCGGCCTGGTGGACGACCTGTTCGCGCTGTCCCGGGTGGAGGCGGCGCCCGAGGCGGAGCGGCGGCTGGTCGCCCTCGCCGAGCTGCTGGCCGACGTGACCGACGAGCTGATCCCGATGGCGGCGGCGGCGGAGGTCGGCCTGCGGGCCGAGGTGCCGGAGTCGGACCGGCTCGCCGTGCACGGCGACGCCGACGCCCTGTCGCGGGCGGTAGCCAATTTGGTCAGCAACGCCGTCCAGCACACGGCACCCGGTGGGGCGGTCCGGGTGCGTGGCCTGCGGGCGCTCGACGGCGTGGTCCAGGTCGCCATCACCGACAGCTGCGGCGGGATCCCGGAGGCGAACCTGAGCCGGATCTTCGACTCCGGCTGGCGGGACACCCGGACCCGTTCGGTCTCGGATCTCTCACCCAGTGGGGCCGGTCTCGGACTGACCATCGTCAAGGGGGTCATCACCGCCCACGCCGGCTCGATCGAAGTCCGCAACGTCGAGGGCGGCTGCTGCTTCTCCGTCGAACTGCCGGCCGGTCAGCCGACCGCGGCGTGAGGACGCTGCTCACCGGCAGCGCCGGGTTCGTCGGTCGCGCCGTCCGCCGTCAGCCGAATGCCGGCGACCACGACCTCGTACCGCTGGACCGCGTCGACGGCACCGACGTCACCGACCGGGCCGCGGTGGATGCCGCGGTCGGCGGGTGCACCGGTGTCGTCCACCTGGCCGCCAAGGTCGGGTTGGAGCAGGGGTTCGACGACGTCGGCGACTACGTGACCAGCAACGACCTCGGCACCGCGACGGTGCTCCGGGCTGCCGCCGAGGCCGGGGTCGCCCGGTTCATTCTCGCCTCGTCGATGGTGGTCTACGGCGAGGGTCGATACACCTGCGTCGAGCACGGAGTGGTGGCGCCGGCCGCCCGGCGATCCGCCGACCTGCGCCGGGGCCAGTTCGACCCGCCGTGCCCGCACTGCGGTCGACCGCTCGATCCGGGCCTGGTCCCGGAGTCGGCGGCGTTGGACCCGCGGAGCATCTACGCGGCCACCAAGGCGCATCAGGAGCACCTGGCCCGGGTGTGGGCCGAGCGGACCGGCGGCACCGTCGTCGCCCTACGGTTCCACAACGTCTACGGGCCGGGGATGCCCCGCGACACCCCGTACGCCGGGGTCGCATCTCTGTTTCGCGCCGCGCTGGCCCGCGGCGAGGCCCCGCGGGTCTTCGAGGACGGCGAGCAGCGCCGCAACTTCGTCCACGTCGACGACGTGGCTCGGGCGGTGCTGGCCGCCCTCACTGCGCCGCTGCCCCTGGGCGTACTGGTGCCGGTCAACGTGGGGTCGGGCACGGTCACCACGGTGGGCGCCATGGCCGCGGCCCTGGCCGAGCAGGTCGGCGGCCCGGCACCGGTGGTCACGGGGGAGTTCCGGCCCGGCGACGTCCGGCACATCACCGCCGACTGCTCGGCCGCGGCGGACCTGCTCGGCTGGACGCCCCGGGTCAGCCTGCGGGCGGGTCTGGCCGGGATCGCGGCGGACTGACCAGTCCAGCCCGGTCCCGCCGCACCTGCACCGCGTACGCCAGCAGCAGCACCCCGGCCAGGCCGGCGAGCAGCAGCACCAGGTTGCCTGCGTAGTTCTGCAACAGCAGGGCCTTGACGGCCGGCTGGCTGCCCCGGAGGGCGATCATCGGCGCCGCGACCACGGTGATCAGCCCGGCCACGATCAGGCCGGCCTGCAGGAAACGCCGGCCGCGGTCGGGGACCAGCCGGCGGAGCACCCAGCCCGTGCCGACCACCGCCGGGGCCAGGACGCCGTCGTGCAGGACCAGCGCGGCGACCAACCAGAGGGCCAGGGCGACCAGGCTTCCGGGCGGGACCTGGGTGAGCAGGCGGAACGCTCCGTACGCGAGCACCACCAGTCCGGCCCCGGCCAGGCCGATCCGCAGCGCCTTCACGACAGCACCTCCACCCGGGCCAGCCATTTCGTGTTCAGCACGCCCGGCCGGTTCGGGGCGATCAGCCGGAGCGGGTAGCCGTGGTCGAGGTCCAGCCGCTGCCCGTTCAGGTGGGTGGCCAGCAGCGCGGCGGACAGCTGCGGACCTTCCACGAAGGAGGCATTGAACCCCTCGACCTCCATCGACACCAGGCGGACCCGGGAGTCCGCCGAACCGCCCGCCGCCTGCACCACCTCCAGCAGGGACAGGCCCCGCCAGTCGGCTCCGACGCTCCACCCCTCCACGCAGGTGATCGGAAGCCGGGCCTCGTGCCGGGCGCGCCCGTCCAGGTCGGCCAGCGTCAGCGCGTGCGGCGTCGGTCCGGCCACGTCCAGCTGCCAGTCCGCGGCCATCGCCGCCGTTCTCACCTTGGCCTGTTCGGCCGTGCGGTTCACCGGGACCCGCTGTGGCCCGCTGGTCCACCGGCGCGGGGCCAGCAGCCCGATCGGCTCCAGGACGGTGACGGTCTGACCGACCGAGGTGGCCACGACCACCCCGACCCCGGTGCCGACCGCGGCCAGCACACCGCGCCGCGACAGTCCCGGCGTGGCCGGTGCGGGTCGCTCGCCGGCGTTGCTGTGCGAATCGGGGTTCTCGTCCCAGGGCACCTCGGTGAGCACGTCGGCGGTGCGGAGCCGGGCCTGCACCCCGTACGTGATGTCGGGCAGCTTGACGGCAACGTGCAGCAGCACCGAGCCGACCACGACGTAGCCCAGGAAGTGGTGCACCGGGGTGAAGAACCAGCCGAAGCCGTACCAGTTGAGGACGTTGAGGAACCCGGTGGCCACCTGGACGAGCGCCGAGGAGACCAGCACGGCGACACTCAGCCGCTCCAGCGCGTGCCGGACGGAGCGCAGCGGCGGGAACCGGAAAAGGTTGGGGTAGATCGACCACAGCTTGACCAGCAGCAGCGGGATCGTGGCGATGCCGACGGCCACGTGGACGCCCTGGGTCACCCGGTAGCCCCATACGGGCGCGGCGGGCACGGGCAGCCAGCGCCACGGCTCGTACTGGTAGTGGCTGAGCAGCCCCGTGACCAACAGGACCAGCACAGCGATCCCGAGGGCCGCGCCGATCCGGGCACTGAGGGCGGTCGACCGCAGAGTGCTGGTGAACCTCGGCCACCACCGGGGTCGGGTGGACAACATGGCTTCATGGTGTCCGGCGCGGCGTCGCGGAGGAACCCCGGAGGCCGCGGAGCGCGGTTACCGTTCGCGAACGTCGGGCGGGGCGTCGGGGCCCGCGGCCAGCTCGTCGGGCCGCGCCATCCGGTAGCCGGCCCGCCCGACGGTGAGCAGGAGGACCGGGGCCGAGGGGTCCGTCTCGATCTTCTCCCGCACCCGGCGGACGTGCACGGTCACCGTCGAGGTGTCTCCGAAGTCCCACCCCCACACGCGCTGCAGCAGCTCGGCCTTGCTGAAGGTCTGTCCGGGGTGCTGGGCCAGGTAAACCAGCAGGTCGAACTCCCGCATGGTCAGGGCCAGCGGCGTCCCGGCCCGGCGGACCTCGCGGGCGGCCAGGTCCAGCCGGAGCGGGCCCACCGCGATCGGGCGATCGGCGACTGGACCGGGTGCGGGGTGGGCGCTGCGGCGGAGCAGGGCGTCGACGCGGAGCACCAGCTCCCGGGGCGAGAACGGTTTGACCACGTAGTCGTCAGCCCCGGTCTCGAACCCGACCAGCCGGTCCTCCTCGTCACCTCGGGCAGACAGCACCAGCACCGGCGCGGGATGGCCGGACCGGCGGTGCCGCCGGAGCAGCTCCAGGCCCGAGAGTCCGGGCAGCATCAGGTCCAGGACGATCAGGTCGGGTGGCTGCCGGACCCAACGCGTCGCCGCCGTCGTCCCGTCGGCGCACCACTCGACCTCGTGCCCGGCGCTGCTCAGGTAGCTCTGCAGCACCTCCGCGATGACCCGGTCGTCCTCAACGACCAGGATCCGGGCGGGCATGGAGCGCAGCCTAGGCCGTACGCCGTAAGCCAGCCGAAAGCGCCGCTGCGGGTGATCGGCGGTATCGAACCCCTAGCGTGACGAGCATGGCCGACCCGTTCTGCGACGTCGTGCTGCCGTGTCTGAACGAGGCGGCGGCGTTGCCCTGGGTGCTGGGCCGGCTCCCGCCGGGATTCCGGGCCGTGGTCGTGGACAACGGCTCGACGGACGGGTCGGCGACCGTCGCCCGGCGGCACGGCGCGACGGTGGTGCACGCCGAGCGTCGAGGCTACGGCGCCGCGTGCCACGCCGGTCTCGAGTCGGCGACCGCGCCGCTCGGCGCCGTGATGGACGCCGACGCCAGGCTCGACCCGACGCGACTCCCCGAGCTGGTGGCGCTGCTGCGCGACGATCAGGCGGATCTCGTGGTCGGGGTCCGTCGTCCAGTCAACCGTCGCGCTCAGCCCTGGCCACTGAGGCTGGCGAACGCCGAGCTCGCCCGTCGCGTGCGGCGCCGCACCGGTTTCCGCCTCTCCGACGTCGGACCGATGCGGGCGGCCCGGCGGCTGCCGCTGCTGGAGCTGGGAATCGCCGACCGCCGGTCCGGCTACCCCGTGGAGACCCTGGTCCGCGCGGCCGATGCCGGCTGGCGGCTCGCCACGGTCGAGGTCGACTACCTCGCGCGGCGGGGCCGGTCCAAGGTGACCGGTACCCCGCTCGGCGCGTGGCGAGCGGTCCAGGACGCCAGTGCGGTGCTCGCCCGGTGACCGGGACCGCCGACACCGTCGTGGTGCTGGCCAAACAGCCGCGCCCCGGTCGGGTCAAAACCCGGCTGTCGCCGACCTTCACGCCCGCCGAGGCCGCACAGCTGGCGGCCGCGGCGCTGCGGGACACGCTGAGCGCCGTACGCGCGGGGCGGCCCGCGCACCGGATGCTGGCCTGGGCCGGTGACCCGACGGGCTGGGATACCGGCTTCGCCGTGGTGCCGCAGCCGGCCGGGGACCTCAACGCACGGCTGACCGCCGCGTTCGCGGCCGCTTACGGGTCGGCGGGGAATCGACCCGCCGGGCGGGTCCTGCTGGTCGGGATGGACACCCCGCAGCTCCGCCCCGATGACCTCGGGATCGACTGGGACGGCGCCGACGCCGTGCTTGGACTGAGCGAGGACGGCGGGTTCTGGGCCATCGGGCTGACCGCCGGCCACCCCGCCGGGATCTTCGCCGACGTACCCATGTCAACCGACCGGACCGGTGCGGCCCAGCTGGCCCGGCTCCTCGACCTCGGCCTCACCGTCAAGCTGCTGCGTCCGCTGCGCGACGTCGACCTCCCGGCGGACGCCGAGGCCGTGGCGACGGCCCACCCCGGACTAAGGTTCGCCGAGTGCTGGCGGCGGCTGGTCGCGATCCGCTCGGCGCAGTCCCCGGACCGGCTCTTCGACCGTCTCTACAGCCGCGGTGCCGGTCGCCCGGCCCCCAGCCACGTCGACGACGACCACACCCTCGTCCTCGACGTGGACCGCTGGTTCGCCGACCCGGATGCCGCCGACGACACCGTGCTCCGCCGGTGT
>CAXTVE010000037.1:0-8184 GCA_964247485.1 uncultured Propionibacteriaceae bacterium | reverse complement strand
CGCCCGCCGAGGACCCGGGGCGCCGCGGGGGGCGAGCGCCGGTCCTGGACCTGGGCTGTGGTCCCGGCCGGATGGTGCGAGCGCTGATCCGGTCCGGACGGGCCGCCCTCGGCGTCGACATCTCCGCGGTCGCCGTCGACGTCTGCTGCGCCGGAGGCGGCCCGGCCCTGCGGCGCGAGATCACCGACCGGTTGCCCGCCGAGGGCCGCTGGGGGACCGCGCTACTGCTCGACGGGAGCCTCGGTATCGGTGGGGACGTCCACGCCTTGCTGCGCCGCTGCCAGGAGCTCCTCGATCCCCACGGTGTCCTGCTCTGCGAGGTCGACGCGGACGGGTACCGGCACCAGGTTCGGCAGATCGTCCTGCGTTCGGGAGCCGAGCACTCGCAGCCGCTGGCTTGGGCCCGGGTCGGAGCGGTCGAGCTGGTTCGACTTGCGTCTGCGGTCGGGATGGAGGTGGACGAGCAGTGGACCAGCCACGGGCGCGCCTTCGTGGCGCTGCGGTCCTCGGCCCGCTAGCCCTCGAGCCCGCCGGACGCCCGGCTCTCGCCCGCCGCGGGGACCGGATCGCCCTGGCCGCCACACTGGTGCTGATCGCCGCCGCCGCGGTGATCGGCCGGGTGCTGAACGCGCGCGGCGTCGAGATCGTCCTGCCGTGGCCGCCGCTGATCGCCTACTGGTCGCCGCACGTCGGCTGGGGGACACCCCTCGTCGTCGGCTGCGTGCTGGTCGGACTGCGGCTGCAGCGCAGGTCGGCAACGCTGCCGTGGCGGCGGCTGCTGCTCGCCGGCTGGCTGCTCGGACTGGCCTGGCTGATCTCCCTGACCCTCGTCGACGGGCTGGGTCCTGGCTGGATCGACGTTCTCGACAACCCGAACGAGTACCTCCACGACCTGCCGCGGATCACCGACCCGGTGGCCTTCCTGGCCACCTTCACCCGCTACATCGCGTTCGGTCCCGACGTGCCCGAGGCGGCGGTCTGGACGACCCACGTCGCCGGCCACCCACCGTTGGCGACGCTGGTCTTCTGGACCTTGCACCGAATCGGCCTGGGCGGAGGATTCTGGGCCGGAGCCTTGTGCATCGTTGCGTCCTCCGCCGCCGTCGTTGCTGTGCCCGTCACCCTGCGGGCGGTCGGGGCGGCCGCGGCGGCCCGTCGCCTGGTGCCTCTGCTCGCCCTCTTCCCCGGGGCCGTCTGGATGGCCGTGTCGGCGGACGGGCTGTTCGCCGGGACCGCGACCGGGGGCTTGGCCCTGTTCTGTGTGGGACTCCGGCGAGGCCTCGGCCGCTACACCGTGGCCGGTGGGTTACTGCTCGGGGCCACGGTCTACCTCTCATACGGGCTGGTGCTGTTCGGGGTAGTCGTGGTGGCGGCCGCGGTCCTCGTCCTGCGCCGGGGTGACGACGACGGGACGTCGGCCCGCCGCCGGTCGGGTCAGCTGCTGATCGCCCCAGCCGCCGCCCTCGGGATCGCGGTCGGGCACACACTCCTCGGCTTCTGGTGGTTCGACGGCCTGCGCGAACTGCGGGTCCGCTACTACCAAGGGATCGCGGCCACCCGGCCGTACACCTACTTCGTGTGGGCCAACCTGGCCGCGTGGCTGATGGCCGGCAGCCCGCTGCTGGCCGTCGCGGTGGCCCGAGCTCTGTCCGCGCTCCGGGCCCGACCCGTCGCAGGGCGCCCAGACCCCGACCGGGCCGTTGCGCTGCTCGCCCTCTCTGGAGTTCTCGCCGCGCTGATCGCCACCCTGTCCGGCCTCTCCAAGGCCGAGGTAGAACGCATCTGGCTCGCGTTCGGTCTCGTCGCATACACGGCGGCCGGTCTCCTCCGCGGCCGGAGCGCTTCGATTGCCCTGGTGGCCGCGGCCGCCTGGGCCATCGCGGTAAACCATCTCCTCAACACCGGGTGGTGAGCACAGGTGCCGATCGGCCGGGGAGGTCTGGCCTGTCGGAGTCGACCACGGCTGCGCTTTTGGAGGGTTGTTTGCATCAACGCCAGATCCCCTACACCGCCGCGTTGAGCCCGATCGTGCTCGGCGGCTGACCTCGACGCGAGCTTGCCGGCCGTCACCTGACCCACTACTCGCGCGGCGGGTACCTCGATGCATTCGTAGAGGAGTGCAGGGAAGTCTGGCGGCTGTTCTTTCGTCGACTAGCAGGAGCACTAGCCGTGCCCATCCCCGAGCCACTCCAACCCAACCCTGTATTCCCTTTTCCCCGTCCGAGATCGGACTAAGTGAGGCCTGTGGACGCCAACGTCGCTATACCTGCATGGTTGGTCTCGGATCCCAATCGCGGCGGGCCCGAGCGTCGGATCTTTGCGATCGTTTGGTCTCGAGCGGGCCGTCGACCACGTCGATCTTCAGGTCCGTCCCGGCCAAATCCACTCTGGTCGGTCTAAACGGTGCCCATAAGACCACCCTGATGCGGCTCCTGCTGAACACGCTGCGGCCCTGCCAGGTTACGGTTCCCATCTTGGGCCGCCCGCTCGCCATCACTGCCGGCAGTGATCTGTGGCGCCGGTTCGGTCTCATCCTCGACACGTATGTTCCTCGACTGGGCTGGGGCCGCTACCCGGTGGCGGGCCCTTCCAGCCCGGAATGCCAGCGTCGGGATCGCTGTCGCGACGATGCAGGAGGACGCCGCCGGCGCCCTCAGCACCCTGGCCGTCCGCAACGTGATGCCGGCCGCGAGTTGCCGCAAGGTCTGGCGTCCCGGTCCTCCGTCGAAAATTGACAAGTTGTGAGGTTGACCGCCTGGCTCCTGGCCGATCTCGTCTGACCTTGCAAGCATTGTGACAGCGGGCGTCTTCCATCTGGCGAGCCGGCCAGGACCCGGCCGGTCACACCCGCGCACAGAGCGAGTGACCGAGAAGAGGAGAATCGATGCCGTCTCTAGACGTCTCGTCAGTGTTGGCTGGGGTAGCGGTGAGCGACATGGACCAGGCGGTGGCCTGGTACACCGCGTTCCTCGGCCGGGGTCCGGACGCCCTACCGATGCCGCCCCTCGCGGACTGGCACTTCTCAGGCGGATACACGCTGCAGATCGTGCTCGATGTCGAGCGGGCCGGCGGCAGCACGGTCACTTTGAACGTCGCCGACATCCAGGCGGCGGCCGCAAACCTGGCCTCCCGGAAGATGACGGTGGAGGTCGACGACACGACGTCGGACAAGGTGAAGCTTGCGACGGTCACCGATCCGGACGGCAACTCGGTGACCTTGGTCGAGTCGAAGGATCACTCCGAAACGAACGCCGCCGGCTGACGCTTCAAGGGGCCTGTAGTCCCACACTGACGCCAAACGGCCAGATGGTGATCGAGATTGAAAACACGATCCACTGCTCCACAGACATTCCCAGACGGCGCTGGCGGTCTAAACCCAGCATGTGCGTACGTCTGGCAGACCGTGTGTGCTGGTGGGACGGTTCGCTGAGGTGGTGCTCACTGTGTCAATCACAGGCCGGGCCGGATCTGCTGGCGCCAAGTGTGACCTATTCCCGATGGCCGAACACGTGCCCGCTCTTAGACCGAAAAATCGAGCACGGGTAGTCGAACGCCGTCCTCCAACCCCGCCGTGCCACATCGCGCGTCAAGGTCTACCTCCTGTCGAAGCTGTTCAGCGTCCCTGCGCAGGGCATCGTCTCAGGCTTCATACAGCTCGGCGGGCGTCGATGACTTGGCGCTGTTTGAGATCGTGCCGCGCGCTGGGCCCGGCGGACGAGCCCCCCGCCTCGTGCGTCCACATGCCCAAGGTCGAACGGGACTGCGTCGGCCGCCTAGAGCGTTCAACGACTGGCGGGGAAAGATTCGGACGCATGGACAGACGTCAACGGTGGCCGTGAGCGATTCGGGGCTGCCTCGCCTGGCTAAGCTCTTGCGCGCGCACCGACACCGGGCGCTGTTGACGCAGGATGAGCTCGCCGCGCGCAGTGGGCTGAGCGTGCGAACAATTCGACGACTGGAGCATGGTGCGGTGCAGCCACCGCGTGCGGCCACACTGCGCCTGCTGGCCACCCACCTGTCGCTGGACCCGATCGAGAGTGCCGACCTGGTCGAAGCAGCCACCGGTCCACCGATTGTTCCGCCGACCGTCTGGCCGCCTCGAACGCCGCATGGAGGGTTGCCGGACGATCTGAAGGACTTCACGGGCCGCGACGAGATCGTGCGCCGCGTGTTCGCAGCTCTTCGGGGGGACCGCCGTCGAGATGACGGGCCGACACTGGGTCGGCTGGTTCAGATTTCCGGACCTGCCGGCGTGGGCAAGACAGCCGTCGCGATTCATGTGGCCCACCAGCTGCAGCCGTATTTCCCAGACGGCTGCCTCTACCTCGACCTTCGGGGACGGCAGGACCGACCGCTACAGGCCGATGAGGCCGTCAGCCAGCTCCTGAGCCGTTGCCTGCATGGTGAACGCTCATTGCCCGACGAATCGGAAGAACGACGCGCGTTGCTTCGGGCGACCTTGGCCGGGCGCCGGCTCTTGATCGTCCTCGATAACGTCGACAGCGAGAGCCAGGTGCGCCCTGTGCTGGCCATCCTGGCGGGCGTAGCGGTGCTACTCACCGGACGCCGGACGCTGGCGGCCTTCGACAACCTCGGACACCAAGCGCTCGGCCTGTTCGACCTCGACGAGTCCGTTGCCCTCCTGCGGTCGGTCGTGGGATCTCCTCGGGTTGCGGCCGAACCGGACCAAGCCGTTCGGGTGGCGGAACTGTGCGGCCGCGTTCCATTGGCCGTCCGCCTTGCGGCGACCCGGCTCGTAGCGCGGCCCCACTGGGGACTGGGGCGCCTCGTCGAGCAGCTGGCGGACGAGCACCTCCGACTTGACACGCTGACTGTGGGTGATCGGGCGATCCGCGCCAGCCTCGAGCTGAGTTCTCGATCGCTCGGACCGTCGACCCGGAGCCTGTTCCACCTGCTGGGCGCGTTGACCGACACCGACCTGCCCGGGTGGGTGGCCGGACCGCTGCTGGACCGGCCGCGACCGGAGAGCGACGAGGCGCTGGAGCAGCTGGTGGAGAGCCGCCTCGTCGATGTCGAAGGGAGCGCGGCGCCGCGCTACGGCATGCACGTCCTAGTCCGGCTGTACGCCCGCGAGTGTGCGCCGACCGACCTGGCCTCCCTCCGGCCGGCGGCGGAACGATACATCGGGAGCTGGTTGTCGCTGGTCGAGCAGGCCGCCCGGCGGCTGGGCGGTGGACCGCCTTGGCTTGCCGCGGGCGCCGGCGTTCGTTACCCGCTGCCTGAGGCGTTGCTCGCGGAGGCCGCGGCCGACCCAACGGCATGGTTTGAGCGGGAGGACCGGGCCCTGAGCGGTGCAATCACCACGGCCGTCCGGCTCGGGCTGCACGAGCAGGTGGCGGACCTGGTAGGGGGCGTGGGCCGCTACCTCGAGCTGGTCGGCGACCTCGAACGCTGGCAGCAGTTGCTGCGCCTAGCCCTCGACGGCGTGCGCAGGTCGGGCAACCGGCGCAGAGAGGCATACCTCCTGCGGAGCCTCGCCGAGGTGCTGCTCGACCGCGACGAGTACCCCGCCGCCCGCGAGTGCCTCGTGGCCGCTCGGGACGCGCTGGTCGAGATTGGTGACGCGGACGCCGTCGTCGATGTCGAACGCGCGCTGGGCTACCTCGAGCGCGTGGCCGGCAACCTCTCCGCCGCGGCCGAGCGTCTTGAAACGGCGGTGCGCCACATGGAGGCCGGCAACGATCTCACAGGTCGGGCCGACGCGTACTTCAGCCTCGGACTTCTCCGGCAGGACCAGGGTCGGTTCCCTGAGGCGCTGATCTGGTACCAGCAGGCCCTGGCAGTCGAGGACGTCCTCGGCAACCGGGTCAACCAGACGTTACTCCGCTGCAGCATCGGCTCGGTCCACCTGATGGAAGGCGCCATCGACGGGGCGCGGGCCGTGCTGGTCCGCGCCCTGGCCGACGCCCGGGAGACCGACCACACCAAGGCCTTCGCCCTCACATTCCTGGGCGCTGTGGACACCCGGTCCGGCGACTACGACGCGGCCGACCAGCACCTGGCTCGCGCATTGAGCAACTTCGATCGGTCCGGCGACCGCCACGGCAAGGCGCTGGCCCTGCGCAACCTAGCCGAGCTGCGGCGGGTCCAGGGGCGGCTGGACGAGGCCTTGGAGACCGTTCAGAAGTCCCTCCGGCTGTGGCGCGACATCCGCGCGCCGGTGCAGTACATCCGCAGCCTGGTCACTCTGGGCCCGCGCGGGGCGGGGGGGGGGGGGGCGGGGGGCGCGGCGCCCCCCCCCCCCCCCCCCCCCCCCCCCGGGCCCGGGTGACCTGGGCGGAGGCCGACGCCGAGTTCAGGCGGTTGGGCAGCCTCGAGCGCGCGCCGGTCCTCCCTGAAACAGGCTTGCCCTGGCCAGGTCACCAGCAGTAGCTGGAGATCGTGTAGAGCTTGCCCGGATCGCCGGGGACGTCAACGGTCTTGACGCGGTACGCCCCCTCCGTGCAGTAGCCCGACCGCTGCCGGTCGATCGGAATCGTCTTGTAGGTGTAGAAGTCCTTACGGGCGTTCCGCACACAGTCCGCCGATCCGCCGGTGGTCTGGTCCTCCACCCTCCTGTTGCTGGCCTGGTCGTAGTGGACCAGCCGAACGTAGCTCAGGCAGATGGAGTAGGCATTCCCATAGCTGTCGAGACCCAGGCGGGACCGGACGTAGGTCCCGTCCTCCCGGACTACCGCACAGGCATTCCCATTGGACCCCGGATTGCACTTGCGACCGTGCTCGGTCACGGCCGCCTGGGCCGCGCCAGGCGCCGCCAGCAGCCCCACCAAGCTGAGGCTTCCTGCGGCGATGGCGGCCCTCACCAATTTGTTGATCATCTCGTGCTCCCCTCTGGTTGAACATGTCGAGAGATTGTTCCTGTCCAGCACATTTGTCGCTCTGCTGCCCAACCGTCCAGACCGCCGGTCCGAATGGCCGGACAACGTCCGGTGAGTGACCGGGTCTCGCGGAATGCGCGGGCAGGGGTTCTTCTTGTCCGGCTAGTCGCCGGTTCGAGCTCCGCGTGGCTCCTGGCCCTCGAACCATTCGTGCGAACACCCGCCGCGCTTGCTGAGGCCCACCAGCTCGAGGATTGGGCGTCGACGGTAGCAAGCAGCTCGTCGGCGGATCTCGACGTCGTAGTCCAAGAACGGCACGAACTCGGTCGAGGCGTTGGTCCAGAGCCGGCTGATCGCGGGGTAGGTTTTGCCCTCTCGAGGACCTTCTTGTGAGCTGGTTCACAGCCCGTCCGGGCCACCCAGGTCGCCCCCTGGTCCTTGGCTACAAATAAGCAGCCACAAGTCCGCGCCCCGAGAGTGCCCCAGCGCCGTGACGGTCTGTCAGAGAAACGGTGGTGCGCTCCCCCCGGGGCTGCTGGACTGCTGTCGTTCGCGCCTGGCCGGGGCAGCGTGAGGGACGGTTCAGTCGCCGAGCTGTTTGAAGAGCAGGCGAAGCTCAGCCTGGTTGGAGGGTCCTGTGCTGGCGGCGGCTACGACGAGCTGGCTGATGTCTCGGATTTTGCGGTTGTTGTGGGAGGACCAGCGGCGGAGCAGGTTGAAGGCGTCGTCAGGGCCGATGCCGAAGTACCCGGTGAGTACTCCTTTGGACTGCTCGATCACAGGGAGGGTCTCCATCTTGTGCAGGAGGTCTGCGAGTGAGATGTCGTCGGCGGCCTTGATGTGGTGGGCCGCCCCGTCGAGGTGAGCGAGGGCCTTGCGCGCTGTTGGTTCCGGCGCTGTTGCTGCTGGGGTGCTCATGCGGCCCGTGCTCCTTGCTCTGAAGGTGGTCCTGAGTGGGGCCGCGTCCGGTGTACACCGTACGCGCTTGGCTCTAGACCGCAAACGTTTGTGCTTCGATCGCATGGCCCGGCCACGAAGTATTTGGTCCCCGTAGGGGTTTGACGTGGTTCGTCGTGGAGACCTTCTCGTTGAGGTCTGATCTCAGATGCCGGCATCGACCTCGGACCAGGCCCGGCGGTTGAGCAGACTGCCGCTGGGTCGCCAGCAACAACGCCCGCCCGTCTGCTTGCGTGCTGAGGCCAACGGCGGCGCGGCTCGCGCAGAGGGGCGAGGAACATGGGGCGGGGCACAGAATATAGCCCCAGCGATCTGTTCGTCGCGAACGATGCCGGCGGCGCTGGGGGGTGGCCGCCGACGCCCGAGAATATCCGTGGGTGTGCCCCGG
>CAXTVE010000036.1:0-14433 GCA_964247485.1 uncultured Propionibacteriaceae bacterium | reverse complement strand
GCAGCGCCACGGCGTCGACACCGGTCAGCCGGTCCGCCCGGCGTAGAGCCGGAGCAGCGTTCACGGTGAGATAATCGACGACTGTGTCCAGTCTCCCCTCGCTGCTGAGCGCTCGCGTCGAAGCCGTCACCGGCGCCGACCCCGAGCTGCGGCCGGCGACCAAGCCGCAGTTCGGTCACTTCCAGTCGAACGTGGCCCTGCGCCTCGCCAACGCCGAGGGTCGCAAGCCGCGCGACGTGGCGACCGAGATCGTCGCCCGGCTGGACGTCGTCGACCTGTGCGAGCGGGTGGACATCGCCGGCCCGGGCTTCCTCAACTTCCGGCTGCGGACCGACGTGCTGGCCTCGGCGGTGACCGACCAGCTCGCCGACCCGGACCTCGGGATCGTCGCGGCGACGAGGTCCGAGACGGTGGTCATCGACTACTCCGCGCCGAACGTGGCCAAGCAGATGCACGTCGGCAACCTGCGCTCCACGATCATCGGGGACTGCCTGCACCGGGTGCTGGCCGCCGTCGGCCACCGGATCATCCCGCAGAACCACGTGGGGGACTGGGGCCGGCAGTTCGGCATGCTGGTCGAGCAGATCCTGGGGGACGGTACCGATGCGTCCACCCTGGACCTGGCTGGGGCGGAGGCGGTCTACCAGCGCGCCAATGCCCACTTCAAGGCCGACCCCGAGTTCGCGACCGCCGCGCGCCGCCGGGTGGTGGCGCTGCAGTCGGGCGACCCGGAGACCCGGCAGATCTGGCAGCAGCTGCTGGAGGTGTCGAAGAACGGCTTCAACGCCGCGTACGCCCGGCTCGCCGTCCTGCTCACCGACGCCGACCTGGCCGGGGAGTCGATCTACAACGACGACCTGGCCGTGGTGGTGGCCGAGCTCGAGGAGGCCGGCATCGCGGTGATCGACGACGGCGCGCTGTGCGTGTTCGTCGAGGGGTTCAACGCCCCGATGATCGTGCGGAAGGCCGACGGTGGCTACGGCTACTCGACGACCGACCTGGCGGCGGTGCGGCACCGCGTACGCGCTCTGCACGCCGACCGGATCGTCTACGTCGTGGGCACCCCGCAGACCTTCCACTTCGAGCAGGTGTTCGCGGTGTCGCGGCTGGCGGGCTTCCTGCCCGAGGGTGTACGCGCGGAGCACGTGGCCTTCGGGCAGGTGCTGGGGGCGGACGGCAAGAAGTTCTCCACCCGCGAGGGCACCGCGGTCACCCTGACCACCCTGCTGGACGCGGCGGAGGCCGAGGCGGCGCCACCGATCGCGATGGCCGCGGTGAAGTACGCCGACCTGTCGACCGGGCTGAACAAGGACTACGTCTTCGACATCACCCGGATGGTGCAGACCACCGGCAACACCGGCCCCTACCTGCAGTACGCGCACGCCCGGATGAGCCAGGTGCTGCGCCGCGCCGAGGCCGAGGGTCACGGCGAGCAGACCAAGGTGCTGGTGCTGGACGAGCCGGCCGAGCAGGCGCTGGCCCTGCTGCTCACCCGCTATGGCGAGACCGTCGCCGAGGTCGCCGAGACGCTGCAGCCGCACCGGCTCTGCGCCTACCTCTACGACCTGGCCGGCGCGCTGTCGACGTTCTACGAGCAGTGCCCGGTGCTGAAGTCCGAGGGCGACGTGCGTGACTCGCGGCTGGCGCTGTGCGCGGCGACCAAGCGGGTGCTGGCCTCGGGCCTCAACCTGCTGGGGATCGAGGCCCTGGAGCGGATGTAGGACTCAGCCGGCGAGCGAGTCGGGCATCGGGTTGTCCCGCCGGTCGGCGGCCAGCCAGGCGGCGCCGACGATGCCGGCGGTGTTCTGCAGCTCGGCGGGCACGATCCTGGTCTTCAGCTTGAGCAGCGGCAGGAACTTCTCCGACTTCCGGCTGACCCCGCCGCCGACGACGATCAGGTCCGGCCAGAGCAGCGCCTCGAGCACCTCGTAGTAGCGCTGCAGGCGGGTGGTCGCCCACACCTTGTACGACAGCTCCTCGCGGTCCTTGGCGCTGGACGCCGCCCGGGTCTCGGCGTCGTGCCCGTCGACCTCGATGTGGCCCAGCTCGGAGTTGGGCACCAGCACGCCGCGGTAGATGACCGCGGTCCCGATGCCGGTGCCCAGCGTGGTCAGCACGACCAGGCCGGGATGGTCCTTGGCTGCGCCGTAGCGGACCTCGGCCATGCCGGCCGCGTCGGCGTCGTTGACCAGCATGATGTCGCGCTGAAGGTGGTCCTCGAAGATCTTCTCCGCCTCGGCGTCGATCCAGGACTTGTCGATGTTGGCCGCCGACCGCGAGCGCCCGTGCGTCACCACCGCGGGGATGGTCACGCCCAGCGGCCCGTCGCCGATCTGGTCGGCGAAGTGGTCCACGATCTCGCCGACCACCTTCGCCACGTTCTCCGGCGTCGACTGCTCCGGGGTGGCGATCTTGAGCCGGTCGGCGGTCAGCTCGCCGGTCGTCAGGTCGACGGGCGCACCCTTGATGCCGCTCCCACCGACGTCGATGCCGAGAACGGGGTTGGGCTGCGGGGCGTCTTCGCTCATGGGTCGACCCTAGCGACGATGCCCCCTCCTGGGGAGGGCCCGATCCGCGCACCCTCGTCCGGTGGCGGATACCGGCCGGGGCACACTGGGCCGCATGAGGCCACTGCAGGTCGCCACCGCGACCCGGATCGTGCCGGCTGCGGCCGCCGACATCTTCGCGCTGCTGGCCACCCCGGCCCGGCACGCCGAGATCGACGGGTCCGGCACCGTGCGGGAGCCGCGCGGGTCGCGTACGCCGGAGCGACTGTCGCTGGGGGCGACCTTCGGGATGTCGATGCGCTGGGGACTGCCGTACTCGATCCTGAACGAGGTCGTCGAGTTCGACGAGGACCGGCAGATCGCCTGGCGGCACTTCGCCGGCCACATCTGGCGCTACCGCCTCGAGCCGGTGGGGCCGCAGGCCACCCGGGTGACCGAGGAGTTCGACCCACGCCCCTCCAGGTACCCGCGGGCGACCCGGCTGCTCGGCTGGGAGCGCCGCAACCAGAAGGCG
Source organism: uncultured Propionibacteriaceae bacterium (assembly GCA_964247485.1). Taxonomy (GTDB): domain Bacteria; phylum Actinomycetota; class Actinomycetes; order Propionibacteriales; family Propionibacteriaceae; genus Microlunatus. The sequence goes on along the minus strand of CAXTVE010000036.1, from coordinate 11,412 downwards.
CTTGAGCAGACACTGGCCAACCTGGTCGGGTGGGCCTCGGCGCGTCCGTAGGGCCGTCGGGTCAGCCTGGTGCCGGAATGGCTGCGGCGGTGGCGCGGGCCTCGTCCCGGAACCGCGGTCTCGCCGGGGTCCAGCCGAGGTCGTCTCTGATCCTGTCGCCCCGGATCCGGAACGACGTGGTCAGGCTGGAGACCAGGGTGCGGCCCAGGAACAGGCTGATCAGCCAGGGCGGCGCGGTGCCCGCCCGCCCCAGGTCCAGCGCGTCGGTGGTGAGGTCGGTGAGGTCGCGGAGCCGCAGCGGCTCGTCGTCGACCACGGCGTAGCTGCTGCCCGGACGCGCTCCGGTCACGGCGACCCCGTACGCCGCCGCCAGGTCGTCGACGTGGACGCAGCTCCACCAGTTGCGGCCGCCACCGATGCACTTCAGCCGGCCCTGGCGGGCCTGGTCGACGAAGGCGCTGGCGAACAGGCCGCCCGGACCGTAGACGAAACCGGGAGACAGCCGGACGACGTCCAGGCCGTCCTGGGTGTGTCGCCGGTGGAGATACTCGGCCTGCCGCGCGTGACCCTGGCCCATCGGTGAGGGGGTGAGCGGGGTGTCCTCGTCGATCCAGTCCTCGCCATGGTCGCCCCAGTCGAAGCAGCCGCCGGTGTAGACCAGCCGCTTCCCGTCGGAGACGCAGGCGTCGGCCAGCGTCTGCGTCATCAAGGCGTCCGCCGCGAACAGCCGCTGTGACTTGGCCGTGGTCAGCCGCCCGCCCACCGCCAGCTGGGCGGTGTGGATGACCGCGTCGACCTCCGGCACGAGCGGCGCATACGTCTCCGGCTGCAGCATGTCGCCCCGCCGTAGGTCCACCCCATCCGGGCTGGCCGTGCGCGCCCGCTCGGGGTCGCGGACCAACCCAACCACGTGATGGCCGCGGCCCACCAGGTCACGGACCACCGCGCCGCCCACGAACCCCGTCGCCCCGGTTACCAGTACGCGCATGAAAGCGAGCGTACGGACCGCGCACGACGACGTCGGGCGCCAACCTCAGCGGCGGGACAGCAGCCGGCCCAAGAGGCCGCCGATCAGCGCAAGCACGAGCAGCAGCATGATCACCGACATCGCCCCGGCCAGTGCGACCACCGAGACGGCCGAGGCTAGGACGATGAGGGCGACGTGATGTCGCTGGGCCGAGGTGAAGCCGTGAGTGGCGATGGCCAGGACCGTGAGCATGACGAAGGCCACCACCGCCAGGCCCAGCACGACGCGGTGATGTCCCCCCAGGGTCATGACCGTGGTCAGCGGTGACGCGTGGTCGAGCCACGAGCCGGCGGCCACCATCCAGGCCACGGCGACCATGTTGAGCACGGCCAGTCCCCACAGCCACGGAGCCGCCCGGCCGACCGGCGGGAGAGGGAACCGCTGTCTCGGTTGCAACATCGTCACCACCTCCAGGCCGTGAGCGCGAACCAGAGGCAGAGCTGTCCCTCCCGAGGCGGGGAGTCGGCACCCACCCCGAAAATGACGTGGGTCGAGCCGGGGCCGGCGAGACGCGTCGCTGGGTGCTCCGCCCGGGGTCCCCGCGCGGCCCAGTCCAGCCACCCGACGGCTCCGGCGACCACGGGATGAACCGGGACCTCGCCGACCAGTTGCCGGGCCAGCTCCGCCGAACAGGACTGCGGCCCGGCGCGGAGTGCGGGCAGAAGCTCGCGGACGGGCCCGTCGGGGTCCAGCTCGTGGCCGAACGCCACACGGCGCAGGAAGGGGATGTTCAGGGCGCCGATCTCGGCCAGCCGGCGCCGGGCGGGCCGCGGCAGGACGGGTCTTCCGGAGCCCCCGGTCAGCGGGTCACACTCCGCCGGACCCATCAGCCAGGGCGCCAGGTCCTTGGAGACCAGGATCAGGCTCTCGCTCCACGACTGCTCCACCGACGTTCCCAGCGTCGGCCAGGTGAACGTGACGAGGCTGCCGAGCCGCCTCAGCTCGTCACGGGTGCGACGGCTGTCGGGGACCGTCCGGGACCTGGGCGCCAAGCCGTACATCTCGACTCCTCACGGACTCACCGTCATGGTCGCGAAGAAGACCGCGAAGGTGATCACGACGACAGCAACAAGGGAGAGGACCGCGGCGACCCCCAGCAGGGCGAGGCTCCCGCTGGCCACGGCGCAGGTCAGCGAGGCTGCTTCTCGGCAGTCGGTCGTCGACAACCCGCGGGTGGTCACCGCCAGGCCAGTGAGCAGGATGATGCTGATCATCGCGCAGACGAACAGAAACCCGACACGACCGTCGAGGGTGGCTACCGTGCAGACCGGTCTACCGCAGGAGACGACACCGGACATCAGTGCGGCCAGCCAAGTAGCCCAGACCAGCTGGACCGGCAGGGCGAACCAGAGGACACGACGCACCCTCACAGGGACCAGGACCCGCTGCCGGCTCCACGGCCGGCTCAGCCGGGCGAACTGGGACAGGACGCTGCGTTCGCGGTCGATCAGGGCCCTTCCTACAGGGGGACCGAACCGGCCTGTCGGTCCGCCTAGGCCCAGGTCGGTTGTCGGCGGTGGCGCATCCGGCAACCAGATCTCGGTTGGCATCTCGACCACCCGCCTCTCCCTCGAGTAGGTATCAGGCGCTTGCTCTACTTAAGTTCTACCCGGTTGGGTAGAGTTAGTATAGAAACGTGTTGATCCGTGGTCAATAGGAATCTTGCGGTAGTTGACACCACCGTGTGGTAGTTCTAGGTTTGGCGAGGCTTCGTTGGTGAAGCTGGTCGCCTCTCGGCGGGGTTCGGGGCGAGATCGGCCCTGGTGGCAGAGAGGCGAACGTGGCCCTTGACCGCGATCAAGCGTCGAGGCTCGCGCGCGCCCTTCGCGAGCTCCGCGAGGACTTGTGGCCGGACGCTGAGCTGACCCAGGCCCAACTGGCCGCCGCCCTCAGCGCGGAGGGTCGGGTGGCCCCCGCCACCCTCAGCTCGTGGGAGTCGACGACCGCCCCCAAGACGCCGTCGTTCGCCCGGATCAGCAGCTACGCGCGCTTCTTCAGCACACCCCGATCGCTGACGGGGCAGCCGCACCTCATCCCCGAGGAGGAGCTCGAGCCCGAGGAGCTGGCGCGGTTCCGGGAACTGGAGAGTCGGCTGCTTGACCTGTCGGCGCCCGACGAACGCCAGGCCGCACACACGTTCCAGTTCGAGACCGGCCCGGTCAACGTCATCTGTCCCCAGGTGCCACCCAAGCTGCGAGGACCTCTTGCCGACGAACGCCACCCCAACTTCAACAAGCTTCAACAGTACGGTGACGCGGATGCACTCGTTGAGCTCTATGGGCACGTTCGGGCGGAGAACCCGAGACTCGCCGTGTTTCACCGCCTCACCGTCGACGTGGTCAGTGACGATCTCTCCAGCCACGTCATCCTCCTTGGCGGCATCGGCTGGAACGTCGTCACGCGCCGATTCCAGCGGGCCCTGAATCAGGTTCCGATCACCCAGATCGTCGACGACGCTGTCGACGGCGGTGACATCTTTCAGATCGACAGCCCCGCCGGGGGGGTCGAACAGGTTCTCTATCCCGAGTACGACGAGTCCGCCGGTGAGAAGGAGCTGGTCGCCGACATCGGCTACATCGCCCGGCTCCGCAACCCGTTCAACATCAACCGCACGCTGACCATCTGCAACGGGGTATTCACGGGCGGGGTGTTCGGAGCCGTTCGCTGCCTGACCGACGCCGCTGTCCGCGAAGAGAACGAGAGGTACCTTGCCCAACGGTTTCCTGAGGGCGAGTTCGCCATGCTGCTGAGAGTGCTCGTGGTGGCGAACGAGATTGTGTCTCCCGTCCTCCAGAACCCCGAGTCGCGGCTGTTCGAGTGGTCGCCGAACCAGGTTGTCCGGCGGTGAACGGCCGGGTCTCGCAGCGGACGTCTCATGCCCATCTGACGCTGGACGCATCATCGATCTCCATTCCGATCAGCGGGTCGCGGAGCGGACGGCTCGACGCCATCATCGTGCCCGCATCCCGCCCCGCGTCTCAGCTGCAGCCGGTCATCGATCTCGCTGCATCGCTCGACGTGCTGCTGGTGCTGCTCTGTAGTCGCCAGACCGAAGTCGAGCGGGTCGCCGAGCGGGTGGCCAAGACGCCGCGGTCGCGATGCCTGCTCGTCCCGATGAAGCCGGGATGGACTCACCCGGCGATCCCGTCGCGGACGTCACACCCTGACTTCAAGGCCGTTCAGCCGAACCGTCGGACCGACCTCAGCGCCAAGCGCAACCTGGGTCTCCTGCTCGCTCGCCAGCTCGGGTGGAACAAGGTCGCCTTCGTAGACGACGACATCAAGGTCTCGTCGCCGACCCATGTCACCCGTCTCGCAGGCCAGCTCGAGCGACACCACGTGGCCGGTATGACGGTCCACGACTTCCCCGACAACTCGGTGGTGTGCCACGCCCGCCGGCTGGCCGGCATGACCCAGGACGTCTTCGTCACCGGGGCCGTTCTCGGGGTGCGACTCAGCGAGCAACCGCTGGGGTTCTTCCCCGACATCTACAACGAGGACTGGTTCTTCTTTGCCAAGGAGGCGGCGTCGCGATGCCTGCCGAGAGTGGGGCAGGCCCAGCAGGCGGCGTACGAGCCATTCGCGTCCCCCGATCGGGCCGGCGGGGAAGAGTTCGGGGACCTGCTCGCCGAGGGGCTGTTCGCCCTCTTCGGTAACAGGAATCCGGACCAGCAGCTGCCCGAACAGTTGCGCGGCGCGACCAGCCGCTTCTGGTCCGGCTTCATGGAGGCCCGGCACGGCGTGCTCACTCACACCCGTGAGGAGCTCGAACGATTCGCCGACCACGACGCGGGCAATGTCCTGCTCCACTCCGCGATCGCGTCGCTCAAGACATCGGAAGCGCTCCTGGACAGCACGATCACACCGGACCTGTGCGTCGCGTTCCTGGAGGCCTGGCAACAGGACATCGTCGACTGGCACGCGTGTTCGGCTCCGCAGCAAGACGTCGGGACCACCCGGGAAGCCATGGACTTCCTCGGGTTGCCGAACTGGCGTCTGGCCGAGTTCGGGTCGCTTCAGGTGGACGATCCCCGCGGGGCGGGCCGCCTCAGAGGTCTGGCAACGGTGTAACTCCTACCCGCAGCTGCAGCTCGAACCGACCGAGCTCAGGCAGGAACTGCCGCTGCCCGGTCGGCTCGAAGCCGACGGCCTGATACGCGTGCCGAGCCGGGTGGTTATCCTCTAGGACCCAGAGCACCAGCTCATGGACGTCCAGGTGACGGGCGAGATCGGCCAGCTTCTGCAGCAGGGCCGAGAAGATCCCCCGCCGGCGGTGGGCCGGATCGACCCAGATCGACTCGAGATAGCGCACCCGCGGTCTCGAGGCTTCGATCACCGAGCGAGCCAGGCCAATGGCCTTCTCGGCCTCGTAGGCCACCACCCAGGTGGCGGCCTCGATGGCGCGCTGCCACTCCGCGTCGCTCCAGCGCCACTCCACCTCGTAGCGGGACATGAAGGCGTGTGGTGAGTCCTTGAGCGCCTCGAGCCGGGCAGCCTTGAGCAGCGGCCAGTCGACCGGCGTCAACACCTGCAGATGAAGCGTGGACTCCATGCTGGCTCCAATCGGCGTCCTCCGACCGCCGCCGGGACATCATTGTCCTGTGCGCTGACCTCCCATGATGCGGGTCGGATGAAACCGCCGACGACGTCAGGGGCGGTTGACCTGACGGAGGCACCAGCCGTACAGCGCCGGGTCGAAGGCCTCGGCGTCGGCGAAGTAGAACGCGTAGAAGCGGCGGTAGACGTCGACCCAGTGGGTCGTGTCCGGCCCGAAGCGCTCCACGGCGACGGTCTCCAACCAGGCCGCGTCGGCCGCTGCGTCGGCGTAGGTCTCCAGCTCGACAAAGGCCACGGCGCCGGTCACGTCCAGCATCGGGTCGCCGTGCACGGTGTGCGGGCTGAAGTCGCCGATGCCGCTGACCACCGGCCCGTCCGGACCCATCGAGACGTACGCGTTGGGGGCGCAGATGTCGCCGTGCACCAGCACCGGCTCGACGACCCGGGCGCTCAGGTCTGACTGCAGCCGCTCCCAGACCCCGCCGACCTCCGGCCGGTCCCGGCTCAGCGCCTGCCACCCCGCCGGTGACCGACTGCCCAGCATGTCCCGGGCCAGTTCGACCATCGAGCCGAACGGCCGCCCCGCGCCGGGGCCGACGAGCCGGGCAAACCCGGCCACCGGGCTGGGCAGCGTCCACAGGCGCGCCGTCGCATCCAGGAAGGAGCGCAGCGCCGCCCGGCGCTCGACCGGCTCCGCCGTGGCCAGCCAGCCCGACAAGGGACGGCCGGAGAACCGGCGGTCGATCGTGTACGAGCGTCCGCCGCGTACGCCACCGTCCAGGATCAGCGGCACCTCGACGCCGACCTCGGTCCTGGCCCAGGACCCGTAGAGCGACCGCAGCTGGTCGATCGTGCTCTCCGCCGCCTCGTGCCGGCTGCGGTACAGCCGGAGCACCCGAGCGTCGTCGAGGGCGAACACCTCGCTCTCGCCTCCGGACCCGAGGAACCGGTCCCGGCTGGTGCCGAACTCGGCCAGCAGGGCGTCCGGCACAGCATCGTCGGTGACCACCTCAGCCACCGGCCGCCGTTGCCGGTCCGCCACCCGCGCCGCACGCGCCCGGTCCAGCTGGGTCAGGGTCAGCTCCCGGGCCACCGCCGCGTCGAGCTGGTGGGCGACCAGGTTGACCGGGCCCTTCGGAGTGTCGATGTGCACGTCGGCCAGTCGCAGCCGGCGCTGCCAGGGCCCCTGCTGGATGCGCACCGACTGGGTCTTGGCGTGCGGCACGATGTCACGGGAGTGGGTCATCCAGCCGTGCTCGGTGATCAGCGCCCGCTCGTCCCAGCCGTAGCGCAGCGTCCACCAGTCGAACCAGCGCAGCCAGCGGGCCCGTCGCGGCACCGGGTGCAGCTCGATCCCGTCCAGGTCGAAGCCGGGCAGCGCCCGGCCCAGGGCCACGTCCACCTCGGCCCGGGTGGCCACCGGCAGCAGCACGTTCGTGGCCTGGTTCTGGTTGTTCTCCGTGTCGGACGACCCGGCGTACCCGATCACGTCGACGTCCACCCGGTACCACCCGGGTGCCCGCCACAGCATCGGCTGGCTGACCCTGACCCCCTGCAGCCGGTTGACCGGTACCGACTGGCTGGTCAGGTTGGTCAGCCCGCGGGTGATCCGCAGGCCTCGCGGTGACTCGGCCAGGGTGAAGTTGAACATCGAGATGACCCGGCGGCTGACCATGGTGACCGCGCCGATGACCATCGGGACCAGGATCCCCAGGCTGACCTGGACCATCTCGAAGACCACGGTGGTCACCACCACCGCCACCAGGAAGAGGATGGAGATGATCCACTCCGAGGAGAGCAGCAGCCCGAAGACCAGGCGCTGCGGCGGTACCGTGACCAGCGGACGGTCCGCCGCACCCAGATCGGTGAGCACGTGGGCCGCGGCTGTGCCCCCGATGTCGCCGATCCGGGCCTGCTCGCCGTGCGCCCGGGTCAGCAGGTAGTCCCGCAGCTGCGAGGCCTGCCGCCGCCGCAGGTAGAGCAGCCGGGTCGTGCTGTCCCCGGCCCCCGCTTCGAGCCGCAGCTCGGCCAGCCCGAAGATCCGCGCCGCCAGCGGCTGGATGACGTCGACCGACTGCAGCCGCTCGAACGGGATCTTCTTCGACTTCTTGAACACGGCTCCGGTCTCGATCCGCAGCTCCTCGTCGTCGATGACGAAGCGGGTGAAGTACCAGGTGAAGAAGCCCGTCACCGCCGCGATCACCACGACGGCCGCGACGATCGGCAGGATCCAGCGCAGGTCCTCGAGCTGGAAGCCCTGTCGACCTCCGCTCCCGTCCGGGACGAGGTCGCGGAGGAAGTAGACCGCGAACGCCAGGAAGATCAGCCAGCCCCGGATCAGCGGGGTCAGCGGGTGCGGCCGCTCGGTCTTCTTGACCACCGGCGCGCCGGGCACCACCGGCGCCGGCGCCTCGTTCGGTGGGGCGGTCATAGCCCTGAGGCGTGCGCCTCGCCGAGCTCCGTCAGCCGGTCGCGCAGGCGGGCGGCCTCGGCCGGCGCCAGGCCCGGGATGGTGGCGTTGGTCTCCGGGCTGGCCGTCTTCAACGTCACCGTGGCCAGCCCGAACGCCCGCTCCAGCGGGCCGGACTCGACCTCGACCAGCTGCATCCGCCCGTACGGCACGGCGACCAGGGTGCGGAACAGCACGCCGTGCGTGAGGTAGAGGTCGTCCTCACGCTCCACGTAGCCCCAGCTGCGCCACGTGCGCTCGATCAGCCCGAGGCGCAAGCCCGCGATCAGCCCGCCGAGAACGACGAGGATCACCGTCAGCCACCACACGTCGGCCAGCACCCAGATCAGGATGGCGGGGACCACGAAGAAGATCGGCACGAAGATCAGCGTGGTCAGCCGGCGCAACGACCGGTAGTTCGGTGACAGCCGCTTCCAGTCGTACGCGGGGGGCGCGAAGAGCTCGTCCATGACGAGTTTCAGGCTACGTGCCTCCGCCACAACAGGGCCCGCTTGGGTCCGCGGATGCTGATCTCGCCGAGGACGTTGGTGCCCCGGACGACGATCGTCGGCTCGCGGGCGCTGGGGTCGCCGAGCCGCTTCGCCGAGGACTCGCCCAGCACGTTGTCCGGCTCCAGGCGGACGGTCGTGCCCGGCCGGACCCGGATGGTGATGCTGCCCATGAACTGGGTGCAGGCGATCTCCACCTCACGGTCGGTGAAGGTCGCCTCGGTCAGGTCCAGCACCGCCGAACCGGCGACGACATGGACCTCGAGCCGGCGGCCGACCCGCAATGGGCCAACCTGCTTGGTCTCCGCCAGCATGGCGCTGACCCGGTCGCGCTTCGGGGCGTACGGCACCGCGACGAGCGGTGCCGGGCGGAGAGCCGCGGGCACCAGGTCGTCGGTCAGCCCGCTCAGGTCGTCGAAGGTCTTGGCGGTCATCGCCGCCGTGGTGCGCTCGGCGTGCTCGTCGAGGGTGATCCGGCCCTCGGCGTAGGCGGCGTGCAACACCTCGGTGACCGAGTCCCGGTCGGCGTCGGAGACGCGCAGCCCACCGGGGTTCATCGCCGCTTCTTCCCGGACGGCCGGGACCCGCGGACGCTCACTCCGCCGAACAGGGTCAGACCCTTGATGACCAGGGTCGGAGCCCCGTCGACCGGCTCGGTCAGGTCACGGACGTCCGTGCCGCCGAAGATGCCACCGGTCTGGTCGCGGACGTGGATGCCGTCGGGCACCCGGATGTCCAGCCCGCCGAAGCACCAGAAGCCGGCGATCTCGACCACGGGGGCGTCGAAGACGGCGTTCCGCATGTCGAGGTCCATCCCCCCGAACATCGCGAGCGACTGGGTCTTGCGCCGCACCCGCCACTCGCCGCTGCGGCTCACCCCGCCGAAGATCGCGATGTGCCGATCGGGCTCGTCGGTGGCGTGGCCGGTGTCGATGGCGATGCCGGACGTCGGGGTGCTCGCCGCCGCACGGGTCGAGGGGGCGACGAGGTCGTCGGTGATGGGGACCAGCTCGTCGAAGGTCCGGGCCGCCATCAGCCGCTCGAGCCGCTCGTCGTGCTCGTCACGAGTCAGCCGGCCCTCGGCGTACGCGGTGCTGAGCACGGTCGCCACCTGGTCGCGGTCGGCGTCGGAGGCCCGGAGGTTGCCGCCGGCGATGGGGCCGACATCGGTGGGTTCGGGGAGTCGCTCGGACATAACTCCACGCTAGAGCCGAAGGGTGCGCGGGGGCGAGACCCGAACGCCGTATTCAGGGGCGCAGTCCGGTGGGTTCGGGGCCATCCCTGAGTGACTGGCCGCCCCCTAGGGACAGGGCGTGCGTTTCGACCGCATAGTCGCGGCCATAACGCACGCGCCGTCCGTCAGGCGCGGGGGTGGCCGATGTCGAAGACGTTGCCCTCGGGGTCGGCCAGCGTGGTCCAGCGGGTGCCGTACTCCTCGAAGTCGCCGATCCGCGTCGCGCCCAGGGCGACCGCCCGCTCCACAGCCTCGGCTTGGTCGGCGCTGACCAGGTCGAGGTGCAGCCGGTTCTTGCCCGTACGCGGCTCGGGCACCCCCAGGAACATCAGGGCCGGCACGCTCCCGTCGGGCGCCGGCGGCAGCACGGCGAAGTAGGGATTGGCCCCGTCGACCAGCGGCCGGTCGAGCAGGCGGCTCCAGAAGCCGGCGACGGCCGCCGCGTCGGTGGCGTCGAGAACGATCTGGCCGAGGGTGAGGGTGGTCATGACGGTGCTCCTTCTTCGTGGGTGACCGGCCAGCAGACCTCGGTGCGGTAGTGCGCCGGGTCGCCGACCGTGGTCGGGTCGGTCGGGTAGATCTCACGGATGGGGCCGGCGGCGGTCGTGGCGTACGCGGCGACCCAGCTGCCGAGCGCCGCGTAGGTCCGGTCGAAGTCGACGTACGGCCCGGCGTGCACGGCGGCGGCGTACGCCCCGCCGGGGATCGTCGTCGGGCCGCCGGCGCGGGGCACGTACGCGGTCACGTCACCGGCGCCCTCGGTGAAGAACTCGCTCGGGAACAGTGCGCCGGGTGGGCCGGCCGGCGGGCCGGCGAGGGCGGCGAACAGCTCGGGAAAGGTCCGTCCGCACCACGCACTGATCTCCGCGCGGTCGACCCGGGCGGTGACGGCCACCGTCGCCAGGTCGGGCAGGGTGAGCGGCCGGATCTCGGGGGCGTCGGGTGCGGTGAGCAGGCCGCGGAGCGAGGACACGATCTCGCGGGTGCGGTCGAGCGCGGCCTCCATCCGGAACAGGTGCCCGGCGATCACGGCGTCCCGCTCGCGGGTGTCGGAGCTCTCCAGCACCCGGCGGACCTCGGCCAGGGGCAGGTCCAGCGCGCGCAGCCGGCCGATCAGCAGGGCGTCGGGGACCTGTCGACCGCGTAGCGCCGATAGCCGCTGGCCGCGTCGACCGCGTACGGAACCAGCAGGCCCTGGTCGTGGTAGTGCCGCAGTGTCTTGACCGTCAGGTGGGTCAGCCGGGAGAACTCGCCGATGGTCACCGAGGGGCTCACGGGACCAACCCTGCAGCCTCCCGCAGGGGGAGGGTCAAGAACGGAAGATTCAGGTCAGGCGACGGGTCAGCACCGGCGTACCGCGCAGCGCGGCGGCTGCCACCAGCGCGGCCAGCAGCGGCACGCCGATGACGACCGCAAGCAGCGGCGTCCAGGGCACGAGGACGAGTCCGGGGCCGGGGAGCAGCTCGCCGCTGAGCGGGTCGCGACCGGCATCGGACGTGAGCGCGAGACCGATCGCCACTCCGGGCAGCAGTCCGGCCGCCAGGCCCAGCACCGACCCGAGCCCGGCGACGACCAGAGCCTGGCCCGCGGCAAGCCGCCGGCGCAGGCCGGGCGGGCTGCCCAGTGCGGCCAGGGT
>CAXTVE010000035.1:5547-14597 GCA_964247485.1 uncultured Propionibacteriaceae bacterium | reverse complement strand
CCAGGGTGCGGCCGGCCTGCAGCTGGCCACCGAGCGCCCGGTGCTCGCCATCGGCGGGTTCAGCGGCAGCGACCCAAGCCCGACACTCGCGGAATTCCAGGCGATGGTCGCGAACGGGCAGGTCCACTACTTCGTCGGCGGTGGTGACAACCGCGGCGGTGGTCCGGGGGGCCGGGGCGGCACCGGGTCGGAGATCGCGGCCTGGGTGAGCGCGACCTTTCCCGCCACCACCGTCGGCGGCGTGACCGTGCACGACCTGACGGCGTCGTGATGACCAACACCCAGCTGGCCACGACCACGCCCGTGCGGCCCGACCTGGACACGGTGCTCGACCTGGTGGTCCCGGTCCACAACGAGGAACGGGTCCTGGCCGAGTCGGTCCGCCGGGTCGACGCCTTCCTGGCCGACGGCTTCCCCTACCGCTACCGGATCACCATCGCCGACAACGCCAGCACGGACGGCACCTGGGCGGTGGCCCAGGCCCTGGCCGCAGAGCTCCCCCGCGTACGCGCCCTCCGGCTGGAGCAGAAGGGGCGCGGCCGCGCCCTCAAGGCCGCATGGGCGACATCGGGGGCGCCGATCCTGGCGTACGCCGACGTGGACCTGTCCACCGACCTGCGGGCCCTGCTCCCCCTGGTGGCACCGCTGATCTCCGGACACTCCGACCTGGCCATCGGCACCCGGCTCGCCCGCGGCAGCCGGGTCGTCCGGGGACCGAAGCGCGAGCTGATCTCCCGCGGCTACAACCTGCTGCTGCGCGGCACGCTGGCGGTGGAGTTCAGCGACGCGCAGTGCGGGTTCAAGGCGATCCGGGCGGACGCGGCCGCCGAGCTGCTGCCGCTGGTCGAGGACGACCAGTGGTTCTTCGACACCGAGCTGCTGGTGCTGGCTTCGCGGGCGGGGCTGCGCATCCACGAGGTGCCGGTGGACTGGGTCGACGACCCGGACAGCCGGGTGGACATCGTGGCCACCGCGCGCCAGGACCTGGCCGGCATCGCCCGCCTGGCCCGGGGGCTGGCCACCGCCAGGATCCCGCTGGCCCGGGTCGCGACCGAGCTCCGGGTGCGGGCGGAGGTGCCGTCCGCGGTGCCCGGGGTGCCGTCGGGGATGTTGGGGCAGCTGCTCCGGTTCGGTGGCGTCGGGATCCTCAGCACCCTCGCGTACTTCCTGCTCTACCTGGGGCTCCGCGACCTGGCCGGCGCCCAGCTGGCCAACCTGGCCGCCCTGGTCGTCACGGCGGTGGCCAACACCGCGGCCAACCGCCGACTGACGTTCGGCGTACGCGGGCGGACGGCCCTGCTCCGGCACCACGCCGGTGGGCTGATCGCCTTCGGCGTCGGGCTCGGGCTGACCAGCGGTGCGCTCTGGGTGCTGCACACGCTGAGCGCCGAGCCGCACCGCGGGGTCGAGCTGACCGTGCTGGTGCTGGCCAACGCCGTGTCCACGCTGGTCCGCTTCCTGTCGTTGCGCCAGCTGATGGGACGCCGCCGATCCTTCGACAAGTCGGGCAGAGCGTCGGGTGATCTGCCACGATGACGAGATGCGTAGTCGGGGTCGGCGGTCGTGGTGGCTGCTCGCCCACGTGCTCGCTGTGGTGCTGCTGACCGGCGCTGGCAGCTGCGGCGGCGCCACCGACGATGTGATCCGGATCCTCGGCCGCAATGCGAACAGGGTCGACGACGTCGCCCGAGACGTCCCCAGGAGCCGGCTCCCCGGGCCGGTCACCGCGACCCGGGACCAGATCGAGGCCGAGATCACGCGGCTGCTCGCTCCGGTGAGCCAGGAGGACCCGCAGTCGGCCCGACAGACCACCAAGGCCGCCTGCATCGCCGAGGACGCGCTCGAGGTGCGGTCGCTTGACGACGCCGTGCAGTTCGGGGTCCAGCAGACCAACACCACTGCCGGCCGCTACAGCACCGTCAGGGCTCTGGTCACCGACTTCTACCTGGCCGAGTCCAGCGGGCAGCAGGCCAGAGTTCTGGCCGTCGCGGCGATCTGCCAGTGGGCCGGGTGAGACGGCGACTTCCCGCACCCCCCGCTAGCGTGGGCCCATGGCCAAGGAGCGCATCGAGCTGGAGGTCGGCGACCGCACGGTCTCGATCAGCAACCCGCAGCGCGTCTACTTCTCGGCCCGGGGCGAGACCAAGCTCGACCTCGCGCAGTACTACCTGAGCGTGGCCGACGGGATCGTCAACGCGCTTTACCACCGGCCCTGCATGCTGCACCGCTTCCCGGACGGCGTGGACGGGGAGAAGGTGCACCAGAAGCGGTTGCCGCACGGGGCGCCGCCCTGGGTCGAGACGGTCCGGGTGCACTTCCCGCGCTACAACCGCGACGCCGACGAGCTCTGCGTCACCCACCCGGCCGACGTGGTCTGGGCGGTGCAGATGTCGACCGTCGAGTTCCACCCCTGGAACTCCCGGCGCGACGACGTGGAGTCCCCCGACGAGTGGCGGATCGACCTCGACCCGATGCCGGTGGCCCGCTACTCCGACGTGCAGCGGGTGGCGGTGGTCGTGCAGGAGCTGCTGGCCGAGCTCGGGGCGGTCGGCTATCCGAAGACCTCGGGCGGCAAGGGGCTGCACATCTACGTCCGGATCCCGCCGGAGCACGGCCACGGCGACGTACGCCGGGCGGCCTGGGCGTTCGCCCGGGAGGTCGAGCGCCGCGCCAGTGGGCTGGTCGACACGACCTGGTGGCGCAAGGACCGCGACCCGGGGTCGGTGTTCGTGGACTACAACCAGAACGCCCGCGACCACACGATCGCCAGCGCCTACTCCGTCCGCGGCACGCCGGAGGGTGTGGTGTCCGCGCCGGTCCGGTGGGACGAGATCGCCGACGCCGACCCGCGGGACTTCACCATCGCCACCATGCCGGCGCGCTTCGCGGAGCTCGGGGACCTGCACGCCGACATGGATGCACACCCGTACCGACTGGACACCCTCCTGGAGTGGGCCGACCGCGACGAGCGGGAGGAGAAGGCCGCGCCGGCCGACCCGGACTGACGGGCCCCTCCTTCGCCAGCTCTGCGCCGCCTACTGGTGCTTCACCCACGCCGGCCGCAACCGGTGGCGGCGGGGTTCTAGGCGGCGCGGCGGGGACGGACCGGGAGCGTCGGCTGCGGCTCGGGGCGGCTCGGCAGGACGAACCAGGCCACGGCGGCCACCAGCGCGTACACCCCGAGCACGATCGGGAAGGTGAACCAGCCGCGGTCGGTCAGCGCGCAGATGAGCAAGGTGACCAGACCCACGCTCGAGGCGACCACGTTGGCCATCGACCCGAGATAGCGCATGATCATGCTCGATTCTATTGATATCCGCGGATCGTTCGGAAGGCGTTGACCAGCTTCGTCTCCTCCGCCGCAAAAAGTTTCCCGCGCGTCAGCTGGGCGATGCCGCTGAGCTCCCGCCGCTTCGCGTCGCCGAACTGCACCGAGAACGTGGGCACCGCCCGGGTCGGGCCCGGCAGACCGCGGTAGAAGTCCCGGAAGGCGCCGACCCCGATGCCCCGGTTCTTCTCGCCGTCGGTCATCAGCACGATCGAGGTGATGGCGTCCGGGTTCTCCCGGACCTGCCGGTCGGCCAGCCTGTAGGCGTCGCGGAGCGCGGAGTAGGTCGCCGTGTTGCCCTGGGCGGTCTCCAGCCGCCCTGCCGCGGTGCGGATCCTCGCCCGGCCGCTGTTGGGGTTCCCGGCCGACAGGGTGAACGTCTGGGGATCACGGACCTCGTCGTCGTAGGCGATCAGTGTGACCTTCTCGCGTCCACGGAACACCGTGTATCCACCGGCCTTGACGCTTCCGTCGCCCCCGGCCAGCGCGATCATGGCTCCTCGCAGCTGCTCGATGCGGTCCCCCTCCATCGACCCGGAGACGTCCAGGACGTAGATCGACTGAGTCTCCTGGCGGGTCGAGTTGGTGTACGAGGTGAGCAGCCGGTCGAGGACCGCCCGTTTGCTCGGGAAAGGCAGCTCGACGAGCATCCGGTTGCCGAACTTCTTCGGGTCCGGCTTGACCACGGAGCTGATCGGCCGCCGGGCGGTGGTGTCCATGATCAGCTGCTGGGCGGGTGGCGAGCGCAGCCAGTCGGTGACCGTCCCGTACGCGGCCCGGGCCTCCGGGCTGACCGCGTTCAGCAGCGTGAACGGGAAGTCGGCGGAGATCACACCGTCGGCCGGGATCACCACCGTCAGCGGCTTCTTCAGCCGGCCGGACCCGTTGAGGGCCAGCAGTGTGGACTCGTAGTTGACCAGCCCCTGCGGCGCATCCGGCTTGCCGACCCGGTCGACGAACCGGTCAGCCAGGAAGTTGGCCGACCGGGCGGTCATCGACTGCGCCGAGAAGAACCGGCGCAGGTCCAGGGCCACCGAGTCGATCTCGTCGGCCTTGAGCACGGTGCCCTTGTCGATGAGGGCTGTCGCCACGTTCGCCAGGGTCGCGAAGGCGGGGTTCGATGTCGCCGGGTCGCTCATCCCGTAGCGGAACTTCCGCTCCCCCGCCGCCCGGGCGATGGCCTGCCACGTCGGCGGCTTCTTGTCCCAGCCGAGCTCCTTCGCCACCGCGGGATCCAGCCCGAGGGCGACCGGCGAGCTCATGATCTTGGTCGAGGTCGCCACCCAGCGCGATGCCCTCGGCTGGAGGGAGAGGTAGGCGTTCGAGTCGAACCACACCGCGTCGTACTGCTGGTCGCCGGACGCGATCGCCTGCGCGCCCGCCGCCGTGTCGACGTACTTGATCTCGAGCTTGACGTTGGTGGCGGCCAGGGCGGCGGCCGCCACGTCATCCATGTCGGTGAGCTCGTTGCTGGCCAGCACCCGCAGGGTGGTCTCGGACTCCATCGGCTGGATCGAGGGCGCGGCCGCGGTGGTGGCGCCGCCGGCGGTGGACGACGGGGCGGATGACGGGGCGTCCGACGGCTCGTTCGCGCCGGACGACGGCGAGCAGGCTGTCGCCAGCACCGTCACTGCCGTGACGAGCGCCAGCAAGGGCACGATTCGATGGGCGCGCAGGGGCGCAACTGGCCTCACGGCAAGCTCCTCAGTACTGTTCGGCCAGACGGGTGACGAGCGATTCGAGCATCTCGTAGCGGGGTGGGTCGACGACCTCACCCAGCTCCTTCGGCGGGCTGGTGCCGGTGCCGGCAAAGGTCTTGTTGAAGACGGACGGGTCCTTGGTCCGGAAACCGAACTCCGCCGCCAGCTGCTGCAGCTGCGGGTCGTTCTCGAGCGCCTCGCCGAGCCGGGCACCGTCATCGGTCAGGCCGATGGCCGTGTGCTTGGACAGCACGTCCGGGGTGGGGTACATCAGCACCATCCCCGGGGCGATCGAGCCGTCCCCGCGCCGCGCCAGCTCCAGGAACTGCGACTCGTAGACCAGCAGCATCGGCACCTTGCCGGCCCCCTGGGCGAGGTAGTCGTCGAAGGAGGACTCGTTCCACGACTCCTGGTAACCCTGGCCCAGGAACAGCTGCTCCATGGTCGGCAGCACCGCGGCGGCCTCGTCGGCGTTGCGCACCACCTTGTTGCCGTTGGCCACATAGCTGGTGATAGCGAGGTACATCGCCGCGGCCCCCGAGCTGCGGACGTCGTTCGTGGTGACCAGCACGGCCTTGCGCGCCGGATAGCTGCTGTTGCGCGGCAGCTGGTCCCACCGGGTGCTCTTCCTGGCGAGCTCGAGGTATTTGTCCACCTCGAAGGAGGTGTAGCCGTTGATGTTGGCGCGCGCCACCCCGACGGGCTGCAGGGCGTCGACGACCGGCTGGAACGTGGCGATCGCGATCGGGGAGTAGAAGGGTGCCGACAGGCCCTTGGGCTTGTTCGCCCGGACGATTCGCTCCGCCACCGGGGCCGAGGAGGGGAACACCAGGTCGTAGGTCTTCAGCTGCCGGTTGGCCGCCATGTCCCGGGAGGCGGCGGTCTCCAGGTCGATCACGAAGCCCAGCTCGGCCAGCCGGCGTTGGACCCGGGCGTCGCCGAAGTAAGACCGCTTCTCGGTGCCGACGAGCGCGCTGATGTTGACCGCGTCGGGCAGCGGGGCGTTGGCCGCCGGCGCGGCCCCGACCAGGCGCGAGTCGAGCGCCTGCGTGGTGCCGACCGTGACCAGCCCGAGGACGAGCAGCGTCGACAGCGTCACCCCGACCAAGCGATTCACGCGCTGAGACCCTCCCCACCTCGCCCTGCGCGCCGGGCAGGCGGGGACGCCTCAGGTCGAGCACGTCGCCACCCCCTGGCTCTTCGGACTATAGACGACCGGGGGCCGAATCGGCAGCGCGGCTGTTTAGTCCTGCCCCGCGGTAATCGGGAGATCGGTCGGCACCGCACCACCCCGCCCAGGTCGCGGACACGACCAGGGATCGTCGGCGGAGGGTGGGCCGGCGGTCACACCGTCGGCCTGATCCGGCCGATCACGTCCTGGCCGCCCCCGTTGGACGAGGTGAAGTAGAGCGCCCCGTCCGGTCCGTACTGGACCGTCCGGATCCGGCGGATGGCGCTGAGCCCGCCGATCTCCTCCTGGCCCACGACCTTGGTCGCCTTGTCCAGGCGGAGCAGCAGGACTCCCTCGTCCTTGAGCAGCGCGACCGCGATGGCGCCCTGCCAGCTGCCCCAGGACGAGCCGGCCAGGAAGGTGAGCCCGCTGGTCGCCACGGTGGGCGACCCGGACCTCCATTTGGCCGTGACGGCGTTCGGGAACTTGGTCCGGTCGGTCATCGGCACGCCCCCCTCGTCGTACGGCGGGCCCTTCGGGTCCCAGCCGTAGTTGGCCCCGCGGGCGATCAGGTTGACCTCGTCGTCGACGGTCGAGCCGTGCTCGGCACTCCACAGCTCGCGAGTGCCGGGGCGGAAGGCCAAGCCCTGGACGTTGCGGTGGCCGAAGGTCCAGACGTAGCGGGCATCGCCGCCACGGCGGTAGAACGGGTTGTCGGTGGGGATGCTGCCGTTGCTGCGGACCCGCAGCACCTTGCCGCCCAGCGACTTCAGGTTTTGCGGGGTGGAGGGGATGGCGCCGTCGCCCGTGCCGACGTAGAGGAGGCCGTCGGGACCGAACCGCAGCCGACAGCCGCTGTGCCGGCCGCTGCTGATCGGCATCCCGTCGACCACGATGGAGTCGTAGCCGTCAGTCTTCAACCGCACGGCGGTGGTGTCGCTGGTCAGCCGCAGGCGGACCACCCGGACATCACGGGCCCGCCCGTTGAACGTGGTGGCGTAGCAGACGTAGAACCGCTTGTTCTTCGCCGCGGCGGGGTCGGCGACCATGCCCATCAGTCCGCCCTCGCCGGCGGCGAGCAGATCGGTCAGCGGGCTCCGTACCGGACGCGCCGCGGATCCGCCCCGCTTCGACCAGACCCGCCCGTCGCGCTCGTTGAACAGCATCAGATCGCCGACCCAGGTGATGTCCCACGGGTTGGTGAGGCCGCGGGCCACGACGTCGACCGAGGGCTTGGGCGCGGCCTGGGCCGTCTGGACCGGGGCGCCGCTGAGCAGACCGCCCAGCATCGCGCTCGCGAGTGGGACCAGCAGGATCCGGGCCAGGCGGCGACGGCGGGTGCGGAACATCGGTCCTCCTCAGGCGGCGATCACACCCCCCGAGTCAGCTCAGGGTACCCCGCATCGTCTCGTCCGATGGCTCGTCTAGACAAGGTCCTTGCTGATCAGCCACTCCTTGGCGACCTGGTCCGGGTCCTGCCGGTCGGCCTCCACCCGGTCGTTCAGCGCGATCAGGTCCGCGGTGGTCAGCGCGGCCTGCACCGCCTCGAGAGCCTGGGTCGCGGTGGCGTTGCCGGCCACCTCGCCGCGGACCAGCGGGACGACGTGCTGCGGCAGGATCAGCTGCTGCGGGTCCGCCAGCTGCACCAGCTGGTTCCGCCCGATGGTGCTCATCGTGGTGGACAGGTCGGCGACGTCCACGTCGCCCTTCTTCAGCTCCTCGGCCATCAGCTCCGGGGAGTCGAACGGCTTGAACTCACTCACCTTCACCCCGTACGCCGAGGTCAGGCCCCGGGGCCCGTACGCCCGCTGCTCCAGCCCGGACAGGCCGGCCACGACCACGCCGTCGCTGACCCTGGCCAGATCGGCCAGCGAGGTGACCCCGTGCCGATCCGAGAACTCCTGGGTGACCACGTAGACGTCCTGGTCCACGGCCGCGGAGCTCTCCAGGATCTCGAGGCCGTCGGGCAGGGCGTCGGGCAGCGTCGCCTCGACGTCGTCGGCGGACGTGGCCGTCGAGTCGGGCCGGAAGGCCAGCAGCAGGTCCCCGGTGTACTCCGGTACGACCGCGACGGACTCGTCCTGCAGGGCCTTGACGTAGCGCTTGCGGGAGCCGATGCCCAGCTCGGTCGAGGACTCGATCCCCTTGGCCACCAGGGCCTGCGCATAGAGCTCGGCGATCACCTGGGACTCGGTGAGGTCGGACGAGCCCACGACGAAGGGACCACCGGCCACGGCGGAACCGGCTGCGGAGGGCGCGGGCGGGCTCTGGGTGCGGAGGGGGTCGGCGACGCCGCCGCAGGCGGCCAGCAGCAGGGCCGCCGCCGTCAGCCCGACCGGGGCCGACCTCCGGGTGGATCTCATGGTTGACCTGTCGTCTGTGGTCCGGACGGGCCGGGTCGGAGCTACGCCGGAGCCGACGCGAACGACGGCGCCGGGTTGCTGCGCGGGTGGGCCTGGCGGGCCAGCAGCCGGCCGACCAGCCGGAGCAGCAGGTCGAGGGTGATGGCGAGCAGCGCGATCAGGAACGCCCCGGCGAACATCTGCAGATAGTCGCTCGACCGCTGCCCGCTGATCAGCAGCCGGCCCAGGCCGCCTCCGCCGACGAAGGCGGCGACCGTCGCGGTCGCGACGACCTGCAGGCTCGCGCTCCGTAGCCCGGAGACCACCAGCGGCAGGGCCAGCGGCCACTCGACCTGGGCGACGAGCTGGGCATCGTTCATGCCCATGGCCCGCCCGGCGTGGACGGCCTCGCGGTCGGCGCCGGCGCGCCCCGCGCCGGGGGGGGTCAGGATGGCCGGCCGCGCCCGCCGGGGCAGCGTCCACCGTGGACGCGGCGGAGCTCGAGGCAG
>CAXTVE010000035.1:2810-5537 GCA_964247485.1 uncultured Propionibacteriaceae bacterium | reverse complement strand
GGGGGCCGGCCGCGGGGGCGGCGCCGGGTACCCCGGCGCGGGGGGCGGCCCGGAGGGCC
The DNA here is from genome assembly GCA_964247485.1 of uncultured Propionibacteriaceae bacterium. Taxonomy (GTDB): domain Bacteria; phylum Actinomycetota; class Actinomycetes; order Propionibacteriales; family Propionibacteriaceae; genus Microlunatus. The sequence goes on along the minus strand of CAXTVE010000035.1, from coordinate 5,478 downwards.
GGCAGCGCCAGCAGGGTCAGCACGACCACTACCCGGCCGAAGCCGGTGCCGAGCAGCAGGACCGCCAGCACCAGCAGACCCAGGCTGGGCACCGCCCGCGCCCCGGTGGTCAAGCCGGTGACCAGGAACGACCCGCGGCCGGTGTGACCGATCAGGATGCCGAGGGGGATCGCGATCAGGGCGGCCAGACCGACCGCGGCGGCGGTGTAGGCCAGGTGCTCGCCCAGCAGGTCCAGCGTCTGGCCCGGTCCGGGCCAGGTGGCCGGGTCGAGCAGATAGCCGAAGACGTTCATGCCAGCCGCCGTCCCCGCGCCCAGGGCAGCGCGTTGCGCTGGATCAGCCGGATCAGCGCGTCGGCGAGCAGGGCCAGCAGCAGACTGAGCGCCAGGCCGGTGATCAGCGGGGTGTAGAAGCGCCCGGCCAGCCCCTCGTCGAACAACGTGCCCAGCGCCCCGCCCCCCACCACGGCCGCCACGCTGACCAGGGCGATGTTGGACACCGTGGCCACCCGCAGCCCGGCGAAGATGGCCGGCATGGCCAGCGGCAGCTCGACCCGGAACAGGCGCGGGAGCCAGCCGTAGCCGACCGCGGTCGCCGACTGCTTCACGTTCGCCGGCACGGACCGCAGCCCGTCGACCACGCTGCGGACGAGCAGGGCGACGGCGTACACGGCGAGGGCGACCGCGATGTTCAGCGGATTCAGGATCTGGGTGCCCAGGATCAGGGGGAGCGCGACGAACAGGGCCAGCGACGGGATGGAGTAGAGCACCCCGAGGACCGCCAGGATCGGGTTGGCCGCCCGCCCGGTTCGACTGACCAGATAGCCAATCGGGACCGCCGCCACGAGCGCGGCCAGCACCGGGACCATCGACAGCAGGGCGTGCTCACCGAGCAGCGCCGCGATCCGGTTCGCGTTGCGCCCCAACCAGGCCCAGTCGAGATTCACCGGACGGCGTCCCGGTCCAGCTCGCGGTCGAGGACCATGGTCTCGGTCGCGGCCTCGTCGACCGTCGGTGGGATCCACGCCGTACTGCCGTGGGAGCGCCGCCTCTGGGTCGGCTTCGGCCGCTCGACGGGCTCGGCCACGGCGTCGCGGTCCACCTCGGAGGTGGGCAGCGCGTGCTCCGACTCCTCAGCGACACGCGCCCCGGGGACCACCACCGGCGCGGGGTCGACCGATGCCGTCCGGGAGTCGGCCACCTGGTGCAGGATCTGCCGGGCCGCGACCACGCCCGCGAACCGTCCCGTGTCCGGTGCGACCGCCACCGCCAGCCCGTAGGGCGAGGTCAGGGCGGAGTCGAGCGCGGCCCGCAGCGTGTCGGACTCGGCGATGAAGGTCGAACCCAGCGGATAGACGTGCCCCGGCCGATCGAGGTGGGCCCACCCGACCGGCCGGGCGTCGCTGTCGACCACCAGCGTCGGCTCGCCCGAGTCGGCCGCCGCGGCCGCCCGGCCCCCCCGGACCCGCTCGCGCGGCAGCTGGGCGGCAGGCACGCAGGACAGCGACCGGTAGCCCCGGTCCTTCCCGACGAAGCCCGCGACGAAGGCGTCCGCCGGCTCGTCGAGCAGCTGCTGCGGGGTCCCCACCTGGGCCAGTCGGCCGCCCGTCCGCAGGATGGCGACCTGGTCCCCCAGCCTGATCGCCTCGTCGACGTCGTGGCTGACCAGGATGATCGTCCTGCTGATCTCGCGCTGCAGCCCGAGGAGGAGTTCGTGCAGCTCGCCGCGGACCGCCGGGTCGACCGCGGAGAACGGCTCGTCCATCAGCAGCACCTGCGGGTCACCGGCCAGCGCCCGGGCCACACCGACGCGCTGTTGCTGCTCGCCGGACAGCTGCGCCGGGTAGCGGGTGGCGAGCCTGCGGTCGAGCCCGACGTCGGCCAGCAGCTCCATCGACCGGTGGCGGGCCTTGTCCTTGTTCCACCCGAGCAGGCCGGGCACGGTGCCGATGTTCTCCGCCACGGTCCGGTGCGGGAACAGGCCGCCGCTGCCGGTGAGATAGCCCATCTGCCGGCGCACCGCCGTCTTCCGCCTGGACTTGAGCGGGGCGCCGTCCCACAGGATCCGCCCGCTGGTCGGCTCGAGCACCCGGTTGACCATGCGCAGCGTGGTCGTCTTGCCGCAGCCGGCGGGGCCGACGATCGCGGTGATCTTGCCGGGGGGGACGGTGAGGCTGAGGTCGGCCACGGCGGCGGTGCCGTCGCGGAAGGTCTTGCCGACTGACTCGAACTCGATCACGCCTGACCCCACTCGTTGTCCCAAACACTCGGAATCGACCATAACGGCGGGCTCGGACAATCCTTTGAGTTGACGGTGGCGTGGCGTAGACCTTTGTTCTGAGCGGGTCGAATGTCGGCGGGTCGCTCTAGAGTCGCTGCACAGCTCGGCCGTTCGGACAGCCAGGTAAGTTACTTGCGAGTAACTAAGGAAGGACGCGTACGCCATGAGGATCGTCGCGATCGTGCTGGCCCTGGCCGCCACGGTGGTGGGGGTGGCGCTGTTCGCACGCGCGGTGGCGCGGATCGTGGACGTGGTCCGGCTCGGCCGGCCCGTGGCCGGCCGCCGCGACAGCCCGGGGCCGCGCGGGCGGACCCGGGGGGGGGGGCCGCGGGGCCGCCCCCGGCTGCGGCCGTGGGACCCGACGGGTCCGGCCGGGTAGGCGTCCCAC
>CAXTVE010000035.1:0-2800 GCA_964247485.1 uncultured Propionibacteriaceae bacterium | reverse complement strand
CCGGGCGGGGGCCGGGCCGCCGCGACAGCCCGGGGCAGCGCTGGCGGAACCTGCTGGTGGAGACGCTCGGCCACACCCGGATGCTGCAGTGGACCACCGTCGGCGCGGCCCACTGGTTCGTGTTCGTCGCCTTCGGCGCGCTGTTCTTCACCCTGCTCACCGCGTACGGGCAGCTCTTCGACCCGCGGTTCGCGCTGCCGGTGATCGGGCACTGGATCGTCTACGAGTGGGCCAGCGAGCTCATCGCCTGGGCCGGGCTGCTCGGCATCCTCACCCTGATCGCGGTGCGGGCGAGCCTGCGCGGGCGCGGCCGGTCGTCCCGGTTCTTCGGCTCCCGGACCTGGATGGGGGTCTATGTCGAGCTGGTCATCCTCGGCATCGTGCTCTGCGTGCTGGCCCTGCGGGCGCTGGAGTTCCAGCTCCTCGGGGCCGAGACCACGACCTGGCACTTCCCGCTGACCTGGTTCCTGCTGCCCGCCGGACTGCCCTCCGGGGGCGTGGCCACCGCGATCGTGGTGGTCGCCGCGCTCAAGATCATCATCTCGATGAGCTGGTTCGTCGCCCTCAGCCTCAACCTGACCATGGGCGTGGCCTGGCACCGGTTCAGCGTCTGGCCGAACGTGTGGTTCAAGCGCGAGGCGTCCGGCAAGCCGGCGCTGGGCGCGCTGCCGCCGATGACGGTGGACGGCCAGCCGATCGACTTCGCCGAGATCGAGGATCTGGACGAGGACGCTCCGCTCGGGGTCGGCAAGGTCGAGGACTTCACCTGGAAGGGTCTGCTGGACTTCACTTCCTGCACCGAGTGCGGCCGGTGCCAGTCGCAGTGCCCGGCCTGGCACACCGAGAAGCCGCTGTCGCCCAAGCTGCTCGTGATGGACCTGCGCGAGCACGCGTACGCGAAGGCGCCCTACCTGCAGGCCGCCGAGGCGGCCCGGGAGGGGCTGCCGGAGTCGCTCCGCAACGAGGCCGCCCGGCCCCTGGTCGGGCCGATCCAGGTGCAGGAGGGCCTCGCCGGCGTGATCGACCCGGACGTGCTGTGGTCCTGCACCACCTGCGGGGCCTGCGTGCAGCAGTGCCCGGTGGACATCGAGCACGTCGACCACATCCTCGACCTGCGACGGAACCAGGTGCTCGTGGGGTCGGAGTTCCCGGCCGAGCTGAACGGGCTGTTCAAGGGCCTGGAGACCAAGGGCAACCCGTGGTCGCAGAGCCCGCGCGGCCGGATGGAGTGGGCCAAGGGGCTGGACTTCGAGGTGCCCGTGGTCGGTGCGGACGTCGAGGACCTGACCGAGGTGGACTACCTGTTCTGGGTGGGCTGCGCCGGGGCGTACGACGACCGGGCCAAGCTCACCAGCCGGGCGGTGGCCGAGCTGCTGCACACCGCCGGGGTGCGCTACGCCGTGCTCGGCAACGGTGAGACCTGCACCGGCGACCCGGCGCGGCGGGCGGGCAACGAGTTCGTGTTCCAGCAGCTGGCCCTGGAGAACGCCGAGACGCTCACCGAGGCCAAGGCGACCAAGGTGGTCACCGCCTGCGCCCACTGCCTGAACACGCTCAAGAACGAGTACCCGCAGATCGGGGTGAACCTCGAGGTGGTGCACCACACCCAGCTGCTGAACCGGCTGGTCCGCGAGGGCCGGCTCACCCCGGTGGCCCCGGTCGACGGGTCGGTCGCCGGGCGGACCATCACCTTCCACGACCCGTGCTACCTGGGCCGGCACAACGAGGTGTACGACCCGCCGCGCGAGCTGCTCGGGGCGCTGCCCGGGACCACGTTCGCGGAGATGCCGCGGTCGCGGGAGCGGTCGTTCTGCTGCGGCGCCGGTGGGGCGCGGATGTGGATGGAGGAGAAGATCGGCACCCGGATCAACGGCAACCGGACTGAGGAGGCGCTGACCACACTGGCCGCCGCCGACGGGCACGGGGGCAGTCACGCCATCGCGACCGGGTGCCCGTTCTGCCGGGTGATGCTGACCGACGGGCTGACCGCGAAGCAGGCCGACGGGACCGCGCCGGAGACCACCGAGGTGCTGGACGTGTCCCAGCTGCTGCTGGAGTCCGTACGCCGGGGCAGCGCCACCGGCTGATCAGCGGTGAGCGTCCGGCGGAGTGGTGTGAGGCCGCCCGGCATCACAGCCAGTGGACCCGGATCGACGATCGGCGCGGTACGGGGGTCGAGAGCTCCTCAGGAGCCCCGCAGCGCGCCAACCGCGGCACCGCGTCCGGCGGTCGCCACGGCGGGTCCACCAGCGGCGAGGGAGTGGCGTCACCATTGATGTCAGTCGGGTCTTGCATTGACGTCATGATGGTGTCATATTGGCGTCATGAACCTGAGTCCTTATGTCCAGACCGTCCGCGACGGTGTCACCTCCGCGGCCGCGCTGGCCGACGAGCACACCCGCCAGGTGGCCGACCAGCTCGGCAGCACCGTTGAGTCGGCGACCCGCCTCGCCCTCATCGCGGCGCTCTCCGACGCCGCCAGCACCATCAGCGCCGAGCTGGCCCCCGCCTCGGTCGAGGTGCGGATGTCCGGCGGGGACCCGGAGTTCGCGGTCTCCGTGCCCCGCAGCGACACCGAGCCGACCATCCTGCCGCCGCCGCCGCCGGCCGAGACCGAGTCGCTCGTCGAGCCTGTCGGGCCCGACGGCGACGACGAGGCGATGGCCCGGATCAGCCTGCGGCTGCCGGCCTCGGTCAAGGTCAAGGTCGACGAGGTGGCCGCGACCGAGGGCATCTCGGCCAATGCATGGCTGACCCGGGCGGTGATGGACGCGCTGGCCGGGTCAGCCATGCATTGGCC
>CAXTVE010000034.1:12985-14701 GCA_964247485.1 uncultured Propionibacteriaceae bacterium | reverse complement strand
CCCCCCCCCCCCGCCCCCCCCCCCCGCCCGGGGGGGGGGGGGGGGCGGCCCCGCGGGGGGGGCCCGCGCCCCCGGGCACGCCGGGGTGCACCTGCGCCGGGTCGACGCCGACACGGTGGCCGTCGCCGTGGGCGAGGACGCGACCGAGGCCGACCTGGCGGCTGTCCGCCGGGCCTTCGGGGTCGAGGCGGATCGCGGCGCGGCGTACGGGAGTCTGGCCGCCAGCGAGCGCAGCTCGCGCTACCTGACCCACCCGGTGTTCAACACCCACCACAGCGAGACGGCGATGCTGCGCTACCTGCGGGCGCTGTCGGACCGCGACTTCGCGCTGGACCGCGGCATGATCCCGCTGGGCTCGTGCACCATGAAGCTCAACGCGACCACTGAGATGGAGCCGATCTCCTACCCGGGGTTCGCCGACCTCCACCCGTTCGCCCCGGCCGAGGACGCCTCGGGCTACGCGGTGCTGATCGGCACCCTGGAGACCTGGCTCGCCGAGGTGACCGGCTACGCCAAGGTGTCGATCCAGCCCAACGCCGGCAGCCAGGGGGAGTTCGCGGGCTTGCTGGCCATCCGGGCGTATCACGACTCCCGCGGCGAGACCGACCGCCGGGTGTGCCTGATCCCGTCGTCGGCGCACGGCACCAACGCCGCCTCGGCGGTGATGGCCGGGATGAAGGTCGTGGTGGTGAAGGCGGCCGAGGACGGCTCGGTGGACCTCGACGACCTGCGGGCCAAGATCGAGACCCACGGTGACCGGCTGGCCGCGATCATGGTGACCTACCCGTCGACCCACGGGGTGTTCGAGGAGTCGATCGTCGAGCTGTGTGCGCTGGTGCACGACGCCGGCGGCCAGGTCTACGTCGACGGCGCGAACCTGAACGCGTTGCTCGGTCTCGCCCGGCCGGGCCGCTTCGGCGCCGACGTGAGCCACCTCAACCTGCACAAGACCTTCTGCATCCCGCACGGGGGCGGCGGCCCGGGCGTCGGACCGGTCGGGGTCGGGGAGCACCTGGTGCCGTTCCTGCCCGGTCACCCGCTGGACCCCGCGGGTGGCGAGGCCGGCGCGGGCACGATCTCGGCCGCCCCGTACGGGTCGGCGGGCATCCTGCCGATCAGCTACGCCTACATCGCGATGATGGGCGGCGACGGGTTGACCGCAGCGACGCAGCACGCGCTGCTGGCGGCCAACTACGTGGCGATGCGGCTGGGGGAGGCGTACCCGGTCCTCTACACCGGCCGCGGCGGCCGGGTCGCGCACGAGTGCATCCTCGACCTGCGCCCGTTGACCAAGGCCACCGGGATCACCGTCGAGGACGTGGCCAAGCGGCTCATCGACTACGGCTTCCACGCGCCGACGATGAGCTTCCCGGTCGCCGGCACCCTGATGGTGGAGCCCACCGAGTCGGAGAACCTGGCCGAGCTTGAACGCTTCTGCGCGGCGATGACGGCCATCCGCGAGGAGATCGCCCAGGTGGAGGCGGGGGACTGGCCGGCCGACGACAACCCCCTGGTCAACGCGCCGCACACTCAGGCCCGGGTCACCGACGACGAGTGGTCGCATCCGTACTCCCGGCGGCTGGCCGCGTACCCGACCGGTCTGCACCTCGGGCCGCTCTATGCCACCGGCACCGACAAGTACTGGCCGCCGGTCGGCCGCATCGACGGCGGCTTCGGCGACCGGAACCTGGTCTGCACCTGCCCGCCGCCGGAGGC
>CAXTVE010000034.1:0-12885 GCA_964247485.1 uncultured Propionibacteriaceae bacterium | reverse complement strand
TCGGTCAGGCCGCCGGCGGAGTGGGTGCTGAGCACCAGGGTGACGGTGTTCCAGCGGAGATCGATGTCGGGGTGGTGGTCGCGGGCCTCCGCCTCGGCCCCGACCGCGTTGACGAAGGCGAGGGCGGCGGCGAAGTCCGCGAGCTCGTACGTCGCGGTGATCGACGGGTGGTCGGCATCGGCCCGCGCCCAGTCGGGGAGGTCGCTCAGCCGGGCGGACACCTCGGTGTCGGTCAGCAGTTCGCGCACCGGTCCAGCCAACGGGTGCCCGGACCGCCTGTCAAGACCGAACGGCCGGCGGCCGGCGGGTAGCGTTCGCCTCGTGAAGGACTGGATCGAGCGGGTCAAGAGCAAGCCGTGGGTCGCGCACCTGCTGCGGGCGGTAGAGCGCTTCCTGGCCCGGCTCGGCACCCAGTTCGGGGCCGCGATCACCTACTTCTCGGTGCTCGCGCTGCTCCCCATCCTGCTGTTCGCCTTCGCCGTGCTCGGCTTCTTCCTCACGGTGCTCCGGCCGGACCTGATCGGCACCATCGTCAACACCTTCTCCACGGCCCTCGGCACGCTCGACGAGAAGACCCGCGAGAGTCTGGTCGCCGAGGCGACCCGCACCCTGGGCAACTGGCGGGCTGCAGGACTCGTCGGCCTGCTGGTGGCCATCTACACCGGGGCCGGCTGGATGGGCAACCTCAAGAACGCGGTACGGGCCCAGTGGCGGCCGGACTTCGACGTCGCCGAGGAGCAGGGCAACCCGGTCAAGATCGTCGCGGTCAACCTGGTCACGCTGCTCGGGCTGATCCTGCTGATCGCCATCACCTTCGGTCTGGCCTCGGTGTCCACCGCGTTGGCCGACAACATCGTGGGCTGGCTCGGGCTGACCGAGGTCGGCTGGCTGAGCCCGTTGCTGCGCGTGGTGCCGATCGTGTTCTCGGTCGGCGCCGGCTGGGTCCTGTTCATGTACCTCTACACCGTGCTGCCCGAGGAGCGCGCCCCAGGGACGGTGGTCCGCCGGGGTGCGCTGATGGGAGCAGTCGGGCTGGGCGTGCTGCAGTACTCCACCGGCCTGCTGTTTCAGCTGTTCGGGCAGAACCGAGCGGCCAGCATCTTCGGCCCGGTGATCGTGCTGATGCTGTTCTTCAACCTGTTCGCCCAGCTGATCTTGTTCATCGCCGCCTGGATCGCGACCGCCACCCAGGATGCGGTGCCGCAGCCGGAGGAAAAGGTTAGGTTCGCGCTCACCCCGGCCGGAGACGGCGAGGCCACGGCCGAGGTGCCACCCCCGCCGGGGATGGTGTCGCAGCCGGTCGCCGCCCGCTCGGTCCAGGTCGGCCTGGGCGCCGGCTACGTCACCGGTGCCGCCACGGGCGTCGGCCTCGGTGCCGCGCTAGCCTGGCTGGTCACCAAGTTCACCCGGCGCTAGCCGGCACTGACGGGTCGCCGGCCTCTCGGCGTCCTGTACCCACCGACGAGGAGATCACCTGTGGCCGACGACGTAACCATCACCGTGAGCCGGAGCATCGATGCCGCCGCGGTCGACCTGTTCGACCTGCTCAGCAACCCTTCTCGGCACCCGGACTTCGACGGGTCCGGGTTCATCCGCTCCGCCGACCACCCGCAGCGGATCCAGGGAGTCGGGGACACCTTCCGGATGAACATGACCGGTGACCACATGGGTGGGGACTATCAGACCGACAACCGGGTCACGGGTTTCGTTCCCGGCCGGCTGATCGCGTGGCAGACCGCTCCGGCCGGCGAGGAGCCGCCGGGCTGGGAGTGGGTCTACGAGCTGACCCCGGCCGGCCCCGACCACACCGACGTCAGCCTGACCTACGACTGGTCCAAGGTCGATGCCGCGACGCTCAAGAAGATCTCGTTCCCGCTGGTCGGGCGCGACGAGCTGGAGACCTCACTGGCCCAGCTGGCCGCCGTTGTCGCCGGCTGAGGTTGGCGCGGCGGCAGTCAGTGCGGAGCGGCGGCCTTGGCCGGTGGCTGGCCGATGTCGTCCAGCAGCGAGGCGAACCAGTCGGCGGTGATGTCGAACGGCTTCCCGCCCCTGATCCGATCGAACTCGATCGCTCGCAGTTCGTCGCCCCGTTCCTCGTCGTGGCCGATCACGCCGGACTCACCGCGCAGCGCGGAGTCCACGGCGAGGTCGGTCATGGAAGCGATCAGCTCGAGGTCGCGGGCGTTGGCCGCGGCCGAGCGGGAGAAGTAGCCCGACTTCTGCACCATCGTCTTCTGCGCCCCGATGCGCTCGGCGAACTTGGCCCCGAACCACTCGCCCGGGTTGATCTTGTCGATCTTCACGTGCCCGAAGGGGTCGCGGGGCACCTCCTCGCCGGAGGACTCCAGCTCACCGACGATGGCCTCCAGCCCGGCGCCCTCGGAGAGGAAAAGGTTGACCGAGCCGACCCGGTCCATGATCTCGGCCAGCCGCGCGGCCTCGGCGGACAGGTCGAGCACCGCCTCCGGGACGTAGACCCCGTGCACCTCCCAGGCGTCGCGGCTGAGCCCGATCTCCGGCAGCCACTCGCGGGTGTCCAGCCACTGCCGGTAGGCCCGGGCGGTGGCCGCGGTCAACCAGCCGCAGTGCCGGCCCATCACCTCGTGCACGATCAGCATCCGCGAACCGGAGTTGTGCTCACCGAGGACGTTCTGCGCGAAGCGCGCGCCCTGCTCGGCGGCCGTCCAGGCCCCGAGCGACTGCCGGATGGGCACCACGTCGTTGTCGATGGTCTTGGGCAGCCCGACGACGGTGAGCGCGTAGTCGTTGCGGGCCAGGAACGCCGCGAGGTCGGCGGCGGTGGTGTTGGTGTCGTCGCCGCCAATGGTGTGCAGCACGTCGACGCCGTCGGCCGTCAGCCGGTCGGCCGCCGCCTGCAGCGGGTCGACCCCCTCGGCCACCAGACCGCGCTTCACCAGGTCGGCGGCATTGGTGAGCTTGACCCGGGAGTTGCCGATCGGCGAGCCGCCGAACTCGTGCAGCACGCCCGCCCGCTCCCGGATCGCCGGCGTGATCCGGATCGAGTCCCCCTGCAGCAGGCCCTGGTAGCCGTAGCGGTAGGCGATGATCTCGACCTCCGGCGCCAGCGCGGTGTAGCGCTCGATCAGCCCCCCGATCGCGGAGGACAGGCAGGGGGCGAACCCGCCGGCGGTCAGCAGGGCGACTGTGGCGACCATGCCGACAACGTTATCCGACCGGTTCGGCCGGGGTCCGGTCGGACGAGGGCTCGAGATAGACCGCCCCGGGACCCCGACCGCGTACGGTGTCGTCGGGGTTGGACAGTGCGCAGCGGTCCAGGCTCAGGCAGCCGCAGCCGATGCAGCTGTCCAAGCGGTCGCGCAGCCGCTCCAGCCGCTCGATCTGGTCGTCGATCCGGGCCCGCCAGCTGTTCGACAGCCGAGTCCAGTCGGCCCGCGTCGGCGTACGCCCGCCCGGCAGCGTGCCGAGCGCGGTGGTGATCTCCTCCAGGCTCAGACCGACCCGCTGCGCGGACCGGATGAACGAGACCCGGCGCAGCGTGGCCCGCTCGTAGCGGCGCTGGTTGCCCGTGGTGCGGGTGGCGGTGATCAGGCCCTGCGCCTCGTAGTAGCGCAGCGCCGAGGTGGCCACGCCGGCCCGCTCGGCCAGCTCGCCGATGGTCAGCAGGTCGGTCCGGTGCCGCACCCGACCAGCCTAGCCAGAGTTGAAGGACCGTTGAACAACCAGCGGGGTGGCGGGCGGGTCACCGCTACGCTTCGGCGGGTGGCCCGCTATCTCGACGTGCATCCGGACAACCCCCAGCCGCGGGCGATCACAGCCGCCGGCCACCTGCTGCGTGACGGCGGTCTGATCGCCTACCCGACGGACTCCTGCTACGCGCTGGGCTGCCGGCTGGACAACGCGGCCGGTCTGGACCGGATCCGGCGCATCCGGGCGCTGGACAGCTCGCACCACTTCACCCTGGTCTGCGGCGACCTCGGCCAGCTGGGCCAGTTCGTGCGGCTCGACAACGCGGTCTTCCGGGCGGTGAAGGCCGCCGTGCCGGGCCAGTACACCTTCATCCTGCCCGCCACCCGCGAGGTTCCCAAGCGGATGCTGCACCCCAGGCGGCGGACCGTCGGCGTGCGGGTACCGGCCCATCCCGTGACGGCCGCCCTGCTGGCCGAGCTGGGCGAGCCGCTCGTCTCCAGCACCCTGCTGATGCCCGGCGACGAGGCTCCGCTGACCAATGGCTGGGCGATCAAGGAGCGGCTGGACCACGAGATCGACGCGGTGCTGGACTCCGGCGACTGCGGCGAGGTGCCGACGACGGTGGTCGACTTCTCCGCCGGCGAGCCGGTCGTCCGCCGCCGCGGCGCCGGGGACCCGACGCGCTTCGAGACCGACCTTGAGGGCGTCAGTCCTTGGTGAGGGCAGACTCCTTGTGGGCCGCCTCCGAGCCCGACTTCTCCGACTCCACGATCCAGTACGGGTCGTCGTCGGTCGGCTTGAAGTCCTGGCCCTTGAAGGTGAAGTCGGAGGTCTTCTTCTCACGAGCCTTGCCGGTGGTCCTGCCCTGCGAGGTGTTCCAGGAGACCTGGTCACCCTGGTTGATCTTCGCCATGTCGGGACCCTACCCAGACCCGGGCGGGGCTACCCGGGACCGCGGCGCGTCGGCCGGACCCGGGTGTGCATCCGCTCGCCCTGCGGCCCGAACAGGCTGAGGACCTCGGCCGGCTCGGCGCCGGCGTTGCCGAACCCGTGGGGAACCCGGGTGTCGAACTCCGCCGCCTCGCCCGCGGTCAGCACCAGGTCGTGCTCGCCGAGGTGCAGCCGGACCCGCCCGGACAGCACGTAGAACCACTCGTAACCCTCGTGGGTCTGCCGCTCCACGGGATGCGCTGGATCGCGGCCCGGCAGGACGATCTTGTAAGCCCGGAGGCCGCCCGGCGAGCTGGTCAGCGGGACCACCGTCCGGCCGTGGACCTGCCGCGACCGCTGGTGCACCCGCGGGTCGCCGGTCGGCGGCGCCCCCCCCCCCCCCCCCCGCGGCCCCCCCGCGGGGCGGGGCCGCCGCCGCCGCCGCGCCCGGGGGGGGGGCCGCCCCCCCCCCGCCCGCCCAACGGCACGCCGTAGCGGCGGGCCAGCGGCAGCAGCAGCTCCAGGGTGGGGCGCCGACCCCCCGCCTCCAGCCGGGACAGCGTGCTGACCGAGATGCCGGTGGCCGCCGCGACGGCGGCCAGGGTGTCGCCCCGCGCTGAGCGGAGCGACCGCAGCCGGTCGCCCACCCCCTCCAGCACCGCGTCGAACTGCTCTCCCGGGTCGGCCATCCGGCAAGTTTGCCAGAACGGCAAACCTATTCGTCATTACAGCCCAATCCCGGGCAGGATCGGACCATGACTGGAGACCAGGAGCCATGGGACGTGATCGTGGTGGGCGGCGGCGCCGCCGGGCTGGCCGGGGCGGTGGCCCTGCTGCGCTCGCGGCGTTCGGTGCTCGTGCTCGATGCCGGGCAGCCGCGTAACGCGACGGCCGGGCACGTGCACAACTTCCTCACCCGGGACGGCACCCCGCCCGCCGAGCTGCTGGCCGCCGGCCGGGCCGAGGTCGAGGCGTACGGCGGGACGGTCAGGACCGCCCGAGCCGAGGGAGTCAGCGGGCAGGCGGACGCCTTCACGGTCCGCCTGGCCGGCGAGCCGGGCGCGCTCACCGCCCGCCGGCTCCTGGTGACCACCGGCGTGACGGACGCGCTGCCGGACGTGCCGGGCCTGGGCGAGCGGTGGGGCCGCGACGTGCTGCACTGCCCGTACTGCCACGGCTGGGAGGTTCGTGATCGGGCGATCGGGGTGCTGGGCAGCGCGATGGGGGTGCATCAGGCGCTGTTGTTCTCCCAGCTCAGCACCGACGTGGTGCTGTTCACCCATGCCGCCCCGGTGCGTGCCGATGAGGACGCGGAGCGGCTCCGCGCCCGCGGGGTGCGGATGGTCGACGGCGAGGTGACCGGTCTGGACGTCCGCGACGACGCCCTGGCCGGCGTACGCCTGGCCTCGGGTGAGATCGTGCCCCGGCAAGCCCTGGTGGTCGCGCCGCACTTCACGGCCAACGCCGACCTGCTGGCCCCGCTTGGCCTGACCCCGGCGGAGCTGGTCATGCACGGCCAGGTGCTCGGCCTGCACCTGCCGAGCGACCCGATGACGGGCGTGACGGCGGTACCCGGTGTATACGCGGCCGGCAACGTCACCGACCCGATGGCCCAGGTGATCGGCGCGGCGAACGCCGGCCTGCGCGCCGGCGCCCAGATCAACGCCGAGCTCGTGATGGCCGACGCGACCGCGGCGGTCTGCGCGGCCCGGCCCGCCGAAGCGGCTACCGGCCCCGGCCGCTGACGAAACCGGTCTGCAAGCCCACTCGGAGGCTCGCTGCGTTCGGGTTCCTCGGGTTGTCGCTCGGCTCGTTCGGCGCGGCCGCGGCCAGCCGGGTGGAGAGGTCCTCGATCAGCTCGGCCGGGCCGTCCTCGGCCGACAGCTCGTACGCCAGCGGTGGTCTGGAGGCTGCCCGCCGGATCTGGCCGGCCATGGTCGGACCGGCCAGGGTGACCGACGCCAGGCCGAGCCAGCCGCCGATGAGCGAGGCCTGGTCGTAGGGCCCACGGCCGTGCACGCGGGCGAACTCGGCCACGCCCATGGTCGACATGTCCCCGACGGAGCGGCCCATCACCGCGAAGACGGCGACCAGGGCGGCCTCGTCATCGCCATGGTCCCCGGGGGCCAGCTCTGTCGTCCGGCTCGCCAGCTCCGGGCTGCTGGCCAGGCCGGACTCCACCGCCGGTGGGGTGCAGCCCACGAGCAGGAGCGCGAGGAGCACGACGAGGCCGGCCTTCACGACCGACAGTATGGTCCCCCCGGGGTCCTGCGGCGGAGGGCCCGGAAACTCGGTGGACGCCCCACCGCGCCGACTGGCACCCTGCAGCCGTGCCGACTCCGTTCCGCCCTGCCGGGATGGGGGACGCCGCCCGGACGTTCTACGTCCTGACCGCGGTCAGCACCTTCTGCTTCACGCTGAGCTTCACGGTCAACCTGGTCTATCTGGCCACCGTGGTCGGCCTGGACCCGTTCCAGCTGGTCCTGGTCGGCACGGTGCTGGAGACGACGGTCCTGGTGTTCGAGGTGCCGACCGGGATCGTCGCCGACGTCTCCAGCCGCCGGCTCTCGGTGCTGCTCGGCTGTGGGCTGGTCGGGATCGGTCTGCTGCTGCAGGCGGTGCCGCTCCTGGCTACCGCCCTGGCCGCTCAGGTGGTCTGGGGGATCGGATCGACCTTCACCTCGGGCGCGACCCAGGCGTGGATCACCGACGAGGTCGGCGAGGATCGTGTCCCTGCCGTCTTCACCCGGGAGCAGCAGATCCACCTCGGGGCCGGTCTCGTCGGCACCGTGGCCGCCGGCCTCCTCAGCCTGGCCGGACTGGCGGTCCCGATGGTCGTCTCGGGCCTGGGGTTCCTGGTGCTGACGGTCTGGCTGCTCCGGGTGATGCCGGAGCGCAACTTCGCCCCGACGCCGCTGAGCCGGCGCGAGACCCTCCCGCACCTGGCGGCCGCCTTCCGGGCCGGCCTGCGGCTGGCGCGGTCCCGGCCGGTGGTCCGCGGTCTGCTGGTGGTCACCCTGCTCGCGGGCCTGGCCAGTGAGGCCTTCGACCGACTGTGGCTGGTCCGGGTGCTCGACGACTTCCCGCTGCCGCGGCTCTTCGGGGCCGACAGCGTCGGTCTGTGGTTCGCAGCCATCGGGCTGGTCGGCAGCCTGGTGGCACTGCTCACCTCACTCGCGGTCAACCGCCGCGGAACCGCCTGGGTCGCCGCCGTCCGTCCGGGCCGGGTGCTGGCGGGGCTCGCCGCGGTGCACGTCCTGGGCGTGCTCGCGGTCGCACTGGGCGGGCCGCTCTGGCTGGTGCTCGCCGGGCTCTGGCTCCGGGGCGCCGTGTCCGCCGTGGCCGCTCCCGTCGAGGCCGCCTGGCTGAACGCGGAGCTGACCTCCGACGTCCGGGCCACGGTGCTGTCGATGAACGGGCAGGTCAACGCCCTCGGCCAGATCCTGGGCGGACCACCGCTGGGCGGGCTCGCCGGACGCACCTCGGTGTCGACGGCGCTGGTGACCTCGGCCGGGGTGCTGAGCCCGATCGTTGCCGTCTACGGCTGGCTCGGCCGCCGCCGCACCCGGTAGTTGGCCCGGCGCCCGCCGACCCGCGGGCCCGGGGCGGCCGGGGCCGGCGCTCGGCGGGGTGGAGCGGGGGGCGTGGGCGGGGGGGGAGGGCGTGATGCTCGTCGCGTCGGTCCCCGAGGCGCTGCAGGAGCGCTGAACCGCAGCGTTTCGGCCGGGAGGCCACGGGTATCCGACGGTGTGGATCCAACAGCGCGGTCCGTCGGTTGGGATCAGTCCCGAACCAGAGGGAGCAGGCCTTGAGCGCCGTCAGCCCAGTCACCCCGGCCCGCGTGGGCCGAACCAACGTCCAGAAGGCCGCCGCCGCCGTCGGTGCGGTCTTCCTGCTCATCGGGGTGCTCGGCTTCGTGCCCGGCATCACGACCGGCTACGGCGACCTCGGCTTCGCCTCGGCGAGCTCCGACGCGTTCCTGCTCGGCCTGTTCCAGGTGTCGATCCTGCACAACCTCGTGCACCTGCTCTTCGGGGTGCTCGGCGTGGTCATGGCCCGGACCACCGCCACGGCCCGCACCTACCTCGTGTTCGGGGGTGCGGTCTACCTCGTGCTGTTCCTGTACGGGCTGGTGGTCGGGGCGAACTCCGCGGCCAACTTCGTCCCGCTGAACACCGCGGACGACATCCTGCACCTGTTCCTCGGCGTCGGCATGATCGGGCTGGGCATCGCCCTCACCCGCCGGCGGCCCGCGGTTGCCACTGCGGTCTAGCCGCCCCATCCGGCACGACGCGTCGACCAGCTGCCGCGACGCGTAACCCCCTCGCTCGAGGCTTCTGACGTTCCCTCTCGGGCTCGACGTCGCCGCGGTCGGCGGGCTGGACCGCTGGGTCGGGGCGGCGAGCGAGCGACTGTCGGCGGGGGAGCGGGCTCGGGTCGCCGTGGCCCGGGCCCTGCTCAGCCCGGCCCCGCTGCTCCTGGTCGACGAGCCGACCGCCCACCTGGACAGCGCCACGGCCGACCGGCTCCTGGACCGGCTGGCCCGCGATCCGCGTACGGTCCTGCTCACCCACGCCGCCGACCGACTGGACGACCGCTGGCGGGTGGTCGCGCTGGGCCCCGGGCTCAGCGGATCACCACCACCGGGCACTCGCTGTGCGCGGAGGCGTGCTGGCTGACCGACCCGATCAACATGCCGGCGAAGCCCCCATGGCCGCGCGAGCCGACGACGAGCAGATCAGCCTCGCCGGACTGGTCGATCAGCACCTTGGCGGCCCTTCCTTCCACCACCACGGCCTCGGCGTCGCTGTCGGCCTCGCCGAGGATCTCCTGCAGCCGCCTGGCGGCGAACTCCTGCTCGTCGAACCCCGGGCCGGCTGCGACGCTGTACCCCGGGCCCAGCCCCGGCATCATCGGCGCCCAGGACCTCACCGCCCGAAGCTTGGCCCCGTGGTGCTCGGCCTCGCCGGCGGCCCAGGCCAGGGCGCGAAGGCTGCCCTCCGACCCATCGACCCCGACGACGATCTGCTTGATCTCGCTCATGGTCCCCACTCCTCGAAATCCCGACTCGCACCGAGCCGGCCGATGACGGTCACCGTTCCCCCCACCTTTGCGCGCCGGTGCCGATGGGGGCAAGGCCCGACCGGCCGACCGACCGTGCGGTTGAGGGGCAGCGCCGCGGGTACGACCCGGGCATGCCACAGCCCGAGCAGCAGCAGGACGTACCCGGTGTCACTCGCGAGATGACGCCCGCCCCCGACCATGGTGAGCAGAGCTACCGCGGGTCCGGCCGCCTCGCCGGCAAGAAGACGGTGATCACCGGCGCCGACAGCGGGATCGGCCGGGCCGTCGCCATCGCGTACGCGCGCGAGGGCGCCGATGTCCTGGTCAGCTACCTGAACGAGCACGAGGACGCCGAGGAGACGAAGAAGTGGGTGGAGGAGGCCGGGCAGCAGGCCGTGCTGTGTCCCGGAGACCTGCAGGACCCGGCCCACTGCCGCTCGATCGTCGACCTGGCCGTCCGGGAGTTCGGCCGGATCGACGTGCTGGTCAACAACGCGGCGTTCCAGATGTCCCGCGAGCAGATCACCGACATCCCCGACGAGGAGTGGGACCGGACGATCGCCACCAACCTGTCCGCGTTCTTCCACGTCACCAAGGCGGCGGTGCCGCACATGCCGGCGGGGTCGTCGATCATCGGCAGCAGCTCGGTCAACTCGGACATGCCGAAACCCACCCTGCTGGCCTATGCGGCGACCAAGGCGGGCATCGCCAACCTGTGCGCAGCCCTCGCCCAGTCACTGGCCGAGCTCGGCATCCGGGTCAACAGCGTCGCGCCGGGCCCGGTCTGGACCCCGCTGATCCCCGCCACCCTGCCACCCGAGGAGGTCGCGAGCTTCGGGGAGCAGGTGCCGATGGGCCGGGTGGGCCAGCCGGCCGAGCTGGCCCCGGTCTACGTGCTGCTCGCCTCCGACGAGGCCAGCTACGTCTCCGGCGCCCGCGTCGCCGTGACCGGCGGCAACCCGATTCTCTAGGGTCAGCGGCCGCCGAGCCCGGCCTCGCGGGCCCGGACGATCAACGCCGGGCGGTCGGCCACCTGCAGCTTCGCCATGATCATCGAGACGTTGTTGCGGACCGTCTTGGGGGACAGGTACAGCGTGCGGGCGATCTCCGGGTTGGCCAGACCCGCGGCGACCTCGGCCAGGATCTCCCGCTCCCGTTCGGTCAGCTCCGGGAAGGCCACCGCTGGCCGCGGGGCCGACCAGCCGCGGGCGATCCGCTCCGCCACGGCCGCACCGAAGACCAGGCCGCCGCCGTGCACGGTGCGGATGGCCCGGGTGACCTCGTCCTGGCCCGCCTCCTTGAGCAGGTAGCCGCGAGCGCCGGCCTGCATCGCACCGGCGATGGTCACGTCGTCCTCGCCCATCGTGACGACGAGGACGCCGACCTCGGGCCGCCGCTCCCGCAGCTGACGGGTGGCGCCCAACCCGTCCAGCCGCGGCATTTGGACGTCCATGATCACCACGTCCGGTCGCAGGCGGACCGCCAGCTCGACGGCCTCCACCCCGTCGGCCGCCCGGCCCACCACCTCGAAGTCCGGTTCCGGATCGAGCAGCGAGGCCAGCCCGTCGCGGAAGACCGGATGGTCGTCGGCGATGAGCACACGGATCGGGTCGCTCACGCGTCCACCAGCGCCCCGGAAGCCGTCAGCGGCAGGACCGCGCGGATCCGTGTCCCGCCGCCCGGCGGGCAGCTCACCTCGGACTCGCCACCCAGCTCGGCGGCCCGCTCGCGCAGGGCCTGCAGCCCGACGCCGCTGGTCCGGTCCGGCGGGATCCCCCGGCCGTCGTCGGTCACCTCGACCACCAGGGCGCCGCCGTCCTCGGCCCGCCGGACCCGGCGGGTGCCCGCCGGGGCGGGCCGCAGCACGTTCGTCAGGGCCTCGGCGATGATCCGGTACGCGGCGACCTCCACCGCCGCCGGCAGCGGCGGCAGCGCCTCCGCCGCGACGCTCACCCGCAGCCCGGAGGCACCCGCCCGGTCGGCCTGCTGCCGCACCGCCGCCAACAGCCCGAGGTCGTCGATCGCCGGCGGCCGCAGCCCGTGCACCAGCCGCCGGACGTCCGCCGCCGCCTCGCTGAGGTCGGTGCGGGAGGCGGCGATCAGGTCCCGCGCCCGGTCCGGGTCGGCGGTCACCGCGTTGCGGGCGGCGTCCAGCCGGAGTCCGACCCCGGCGAGCACCGGCCCCAGACCGTCGTGCAGGTCGCGGCGGATCCGCCGCCGGTCCTCCTCGCGGTCCAGCACCAGCCGCTCCCGGCTCTCCTGCAGGGCCGTGGCCAGGGTCGCGTTCCTCACCGCGATGGCCGCCTGCCGGACCACGTCGACCAGCAGCTGCTGGTCGGCGCGGGACAGCAGGGCCCGGACACCGGTTGCCGGCAGCAGCAGCCGCCCGACGGGCCGGCCGCGATAGGTGATCGGCAGCTCATGGGTCGCCGCCGGTCGTGTCCCGTGTTCCGCGGCCAGTCGCTGGCCACCCGGCTGGAGGACCTCGACGCCGACGAACGACAGGAGGAACGCCTCGGCCACCGTGGCGGCCAAGGCCGGCAGCTGGTCAGGCACCGAGCCGGACTCCTCCAGCCGGGCAGCGAGGGACGAGACCACGCGGTAGCGGTCGCCCCGCCGGCCGACCAGCACCCGCCGGGCGAGCCGGGCGAAGACTGAGCGCAGCGGGCCGTAGACCACGACCGCGAAGAGCAGCACGGCAACGGTGACCTCCCGCTGGCTGAGCCGTTCGCCCAGCACCGCCGTCGCCGCGGCGAGCAGGGCGAGGTCGGCGATCAGCACCACGGCGGCGGTCCCGGCGTGGACGAGGGTCCCGGCGACCAGCGCGTCCACATCGGTCAGCTCCGGCCGCAGGATGCCGACGGTCATCGACGCCACCGTGACCGCGGTGGCCAGGACCAGCGCCACCGTGCCCGCCGCGGTCGACGGGAACAGCACCGTGACCAGGACCAGGAGCACACACACCAGGCCCGCCCACAGCAGCCAGCGCAGCTGCCTGCGCTCGGCCTCGGCGGCCCGGCGGTAGCGGACGATGAGCAGCACGACGGGCACCAGCAGAGCGCTGAAGGTGAGGTAGCGGGTGACCACCAGCACCGCGTAGGCGATCGGCTCCGGCAGCAGGGGCGGCCAGAGGTCGACCGCCAGGCCCGGCGGGGGCCGCGTGCCCTCAGGGTTCAGCAGCGAGCCCGGGGCGAGCAGCAGCGCCGCGGCGCTGCTGCCGGC
>CAXTVE010000033.1:0-14802 GCA_964247485.1 uncultured Propionibacteriaceae bacterium | reverse complement strand
CGCCGACGCCCCGTGGGCCCGCTTCGCGGCCGGGAGCGAGCCGGCCCGCTGCTGCGCGGAGACCGCGCTCCGGCTGGCCCGGGTCGACGTTGCGCCCCGGCCGCCGCCGGTGACGCCAGCGGAGCTCGGGCGGCGGCCGACCGGTGTCGCCACCACCCAGGCGGCGTTGGGGCGCGTGCTCCTCGACCTCAGCCGACAGGCCCCGGAGGTGGCGCGGCGGGTGGTGACGGTGGCGCCCGATGTCAGCTCGTCGACCAACCTGGGCGGGTGGGTGAACAAGGTCGGTGTCTGGTCGGCGGAGGCGCAGGTCAACTGGTTCAGCGACGACGCCGAGACCGTCCTGCAGTGGCGGGAGACGCCGGCCGGCCAGCACATCCAGCTCGGCATCGCGGAGACGAACCTCGTTTGTCTGCTCGGTGAGCTCGGTCTGACCTGGAGCCGGTGGGGCGAGCCCCTGCTGCCGATCGGCGTGGTCTACGACCCCTTCGTCGGTCGGGCCCTCGAGCCGTGGTCCTTCGGTATCTACGCCGGGGGCCAGTCGATCCTCGTCGGCACACCGTCCGGCGTCAGCCTCGCCCCGGAGGGCGGCGCCCACCAGTCGATCACGACGCCGTCGATCGGCGTCGAGCAGCCGAGCTGCACCTACTACGAACCGGCATTCGCCGTCGAGGTCGAGTGGACCCTCCTGGCCTGCCTCGCGCAGCTCGGCCGGCCCGGTGGCTCATCGGCCTACCTGCGGCTGTCGACCCGCGGGATCGATCAGGGATTGGCCGCCGTCCCGGAGGAGCCTGCGGCGCGCGAGCGGCGTCGCCGGCACGTGATCGCGGGTGCCTACCTGCTGCGCGGAGCCGACAACCCCGCGGTCACCATCGCCGCGATGGGGGCGATGACTCCCGAGGCGCTGGCCGCTGCGGATCGGCTCCGCGCGCTCGGCATCGCGGTCGACGTCGTCTGTGTCACGAGCCCCGACCTGCTCCATCGCGCACTGCGGGCCCGGCAGGGGCTCGAGGACGGGCCGAGCTGGATCCTCGACCAGGTGTTTCCGGCCGAGCGCGCGGCCCCGCTGGTCACCGTGCTCGACGGGCACCCGCACACGCTCGCCTTCCTCGCCAACCTCAACCGGGTCGACCACACCGCGCTCGGCGTCACGCGGTTCGGCCAGGCCGGCTCCCCCGAGGACGTCTACCGACACCACGGCATCGACGGCGAGAGCATCGTCCGGGCCGCGCTGGACCTGGTGAGGCCGACATGGTGAGGCCGGTGCGCTCGCTGGTCCTGGTCGCACCCCGCACGCTTGAGGTGGTGGAGACCGAACGGCGACCGCTGGTCGGCGGCGAGGTGCGTCTGGCGGTCGAGGCCACCGGCATCTGCGGCTCCGACGTGCACGGCTTCGCCGGACTCAACGACCGCCGCCCGGCGGGTGTCGTGATGGGGCACGAGACGGTCGGCCGGGTGATCGAGGTGGCGGGTGCGGGGGCTCTCGAGATTGGGGCACGGGTCGCGGTCAACCCGGTCGTCCCGTGCTGGAAGTGCCCCGCCTGCTCGCGGGGGCGGACCAACCTGTGCGAGCGTCGCCGGATCTACGGCTGCGCGCTCGGGCTCGAGGGCGGGCTGGCGACCGAGATGGTGGTGGCGGCGGCGAACTGTCTAGGCGTGGACCCGGACGCCGACGTACGCGCGGTCGCGGTGATCGAGCCGATGTCGGTCGGGCTGCATGCCGTCCGTCTCGGCTTGCCCGCCGCCGGGGCCGTCGTGCTCGTGATCGGCGGAGGCCCGATCGGGATCGCCGTGGCCCTGGGTTGCGTGGACGCTGGGGCGCGGGCCCTGGTCTGCGAGCCGTCCCCGTTGCGGCGGGAGGTCGCTGCCGCCCTCGGCGCGGATACCTGCACCCCGGAGGAGCTGCCCGCGCTGGACCTCGACCTCGATCTGGCGTTCGAGTGCGTCGGACGCACCTCGACCCTGCGGTCTGCGCTCGAGGCGGTCCGCCCGGGAGGGACGGTGGTTGGAGTGGGCGTCGCCGAACCGGAGTTCGCGATCAGTGCGGTGTCGCTCGTGATCGAGGAGCGGCGCGTTCTCGGCTCATCGGCGTACACGTCGGAGGACTTCCGCGACACGGCCCGCGCTGTGCTGGCCCGGGCCGACTCGATCGCTGCGCTGGTCGGAGACGCGACCGTTGCCCTCGACGAGATGCCTGGGGTCTTCGCGGGCTACGAGGCGGGCGAGACCGAGGCCATGAAGACCTTGTACGTCGCTCCTGGGTAAGGGGCGCCCGCTACTGCGCGCTCAGATAGACCGACTCAGCCTGAGAGAGGTGCCGGACCATGGCGTCCTGGGCCCCGGTCTCGTCGTGGGCGGCGACGGAGCGGAGGATCTCGCGGTGCTGGCGGAGTCCCGTCTCGGCCACCCCCGGGGTGAAGTACGTCCGGTCCCGGACCTCGCGCAACACGTCGCCGACGCTGTCGAGGACGATCAGGAACAGCTGGTTGCCGCTCGCCTCCCCGAGCGCCCGGTGGAACTCGAGGTCGAGCCGGCTCGCCGACGTCAGGTCCCCCTGCTCGATCAGCCGGCCGTGCTCGGCGCACATGTGCTCGAGCCCGGCGATGTCCGCCCGGCTGGCCCGACGGGCGGCGAAGCCCGCGGTCGCCACCTCGACGGTGTTGCGGAGCTCGTGGATCTGTTCGTAGTCGAATGCCTGGGCTCCCCGGATGAACATCCGGAGCGAGTGCACGACGGCGCCCGCATCGACCCCGGCCACCTCCACGCCGCGCCCCGACGTCACCGTGACCAGCCCCTGGGCCGCGAGCGTTCGCACGGCCTCCCGGATGACGGTGCGGGAGACCCCGAACTGGTCACCCAGCTCGCGCTCCGAGGGGAGCCGCGAACCGCGGGCGAGGCGTCCGCTGAGGATCGCCTCGCTGATCTCCTCCGAGATCTTCTTCACCAGACTCGGGGCCCGGGTCACGGCCCCGAACAGGTCGCCCTCATCGCTCATGCTATTGGTCTCACCCCCAGCAGCCGGTCGTCGCCCAACGTCTCGTCGCCGCCTGGGCCCGGGGGGCGGGCGCCCCACCGGGACGATGCGTGCACGTTCAGCGCGAGCCTAACCTCTCGGGTCGGGATGCGGTGCGGCCCGGCCGCCGCTCGGCATCGCCCGTCGGACTCGGGTGGTGCGAAAGGGGTCTTGACCCGGTCAGCAACCTGTACGAGGATACCTCTGTCCGATGGCATACCACTAGAACTCGGTGGTACTACTCGTCAGCGTCGAAGGGGACTCGTCATGGATTCTCATCCCAACCGTCCTGGGTCCGGGCTCGGCACCTCGGTGCTGTCCCGGCGCAGTCTGCTCGCCAACGTCGGCAAAGCCGGCCTCGCTGCCGGCCTGGCCGGCCCGGCCTTTCTGACGGGGTGCAGCAAGGAGGCGCAGGTCGACTCCTCCTCCTCACCCGGCGGCGCGATCGGACGCATCACGTCCTGGTCCCAGGGATACGGAGCGAACCCGGGCAAGTGGAACACCTTCACCAAGGCCCTGGCCCAGGAGTTCAAGTCCAGGAACACCGGTGAGGTGAACTGGGTCGTCGTGCCCTGGGACAGCGCGCTGCAGAAGTGGAACCTCGCCATGTCCAACTGCTCCAACCCCGACGTCGGCGACATGTTCTTCCTCCAGTCCAGGGTCCAGCAGGGCGGTCAGAAGAAGTGCGCTCCCCTGGACATCACCTCGGAGGTGAACGCCGGCACGTTCGGCGACTGGAACAGGTTCGTGCCGGTCGCCCGCAACGAGTCGTCGTTCGAGGACAAGATCTACGGCATCCCCTGGCGCATCGACATCCGGAGCGTGGTCTTCAACAGCGACCTGTGGTCGCCGGTCACGACCCTCGAGGAGTTCGAGAGCCAAGCCGTCGAGGTGGTCGGCTCGAAGAACCTGGCTGCTGCCGCGCAGGTCGGTGTTGGAATTCCGTACCAGGCCCTGAAACAGATCGCCGCGATGTGGGACATCGAGTTCCTCAGCCCGGACCTGCAGACGTCGCTGTTGACCGACGACCGCTGGCTGGAGGCCTGCCTGTGGGCTCAGGACATGGTCAACAAGAAGGTCTTCCTCCGCACCGGTGTCACCGACACGGCGGGCGATGCGAGCGAACCGTTCCTCAAGCAACGCGTCGCCCTGACCCTCACCGGGCAACCGGGCCTGCGCGACCAGGCCAAGGCCTCCGCGCCTCAGCTGGCCGACAAGATCTCGGCCCAGCCGATGCCGGTCGGCGCCGCGGGCAAGTCGATCGGACTCGCGAGCTGTGCGCAGTTCTCGGTCTTCGAGAACTCGAAGTACACCGACACCGCGATCGCGTGGTTGAAGTTCATCACAGAGCCGGAGGTGGCCGTGCGGATCGCCCAGGAAGCCGCGGCGCAGTCCTCCGACACCGAGGTCCAGGCGAAGTCGAGCGACGCCTTCATCACCCCGTTCTACGAGGTCAGCAAGACCGCACTCGGCATCGACCAGCCCAGTGTGAAGTGGACCCAGCTGACCGCCGTTCCCGAAGGCCCTTTCTCCAAACTGGCCTTCGACATCTTCACCGGGAAGGACGCTCGAGAGGCCTTGAGCACCGCGCACGATGCCGCGACCAAGATCCTGGCGAGTTGATGCTGCTGGACAGTGCGCCGCGACAGCGGATCAGCCAACCGGCGCGACGGGTAAGCGGCTGGTCGCGCCGGCTGCTGCCCTACTTCCTCGTCGCGCCCATGCTGCTGGCCCTGCTGGTCTTCACCTACTTCCCCATCGCGGTCGGCATGAGCCTGAGCGTCACCGACTCGACGTTCGGGGGCGGCCCGAGCGACTACGTGGGACTGGAGAACTACCGGGCGCTGGTCAACGACCCGCGGTTCTGGCAGATCTTCTACCAGACGCTCGTCTGGACGGTGTTCTCGGTGGCCGGGGGAGTTGCGTGCGGCGTGGCGGCGGCGCTGGCCCTCCAGCGTTCGGACCGGCGGTCGGCGCTGACCCGCGGGATCCTGCTGCTGCCCTGGGCGGCTCCGCCGATCGTGATCGTCTACGCCTGGCGGGCGATCGTCAACCCCACCGGTCCCGTGAGTCCGCGACTGGAGGCGTGGGGTCTCGCCGACATGCCGCCGGACCTGCTCAACACCGAGTGGTCACTGCTCGGCGTCTCCGGCCCGTTGGTGGCCGTCACGCTGCTGGGGATCTGGTCGGCCGCTCCGTTCGTCGCCGTGTTCACCCTCGGCGCACTGTCCGCGATCCCGCCGGAGATCCTGGAGGCCGCCAGGGTCGACGGGGCCTCGCCGTGGCAGAGCTTCACCAAGGTCGTCTGGCCGCTGATCCGCCCTGTCGTGGAGACGACGGCGGTCCTGCTGGCCCTGACCCGATTCGGCGGTCTGGACCTGCCCTTCCTGTTGACGGCCGGCGGGCCGGGGGATGCGTCGAGCGTCTTCGGGGTGCTGATCTACAACACCGCGTTCAGCAGCCTCCAGGCCGGTGTGGCGGCCGCGATCGGAGTCCTGGTCTTCATCCTGATGCTGCCGCTCTCCATCCTCTACGTCCGTCGCGCCGTGAAGTCAGCCACGGGGTAGGAGGAGACCTGATGTGGTTCTGGAACCTCAACCGGAGGCTCTGTGTCGTGGCGATCATCGTCTTGACGCTGGCCCCGTTCTACTGGATGACCGTCACCGCTGTCCGTCCCCGCGACGAGCTCGCCGACTATCCGATCGCCCTGTGGCCGGGCGGAGCGTCGTTCAGCAACTTCGTCGACGTCTGGAGCTCGATACCGTTCCTGAGGTATCTCGCCAACTCGGCCGTCGTGGCGGTCCTCACCACGGTGACCTCGGTCACGATCGCCTCGCTCGCGGCCTACAGCCTGGTTCGCTACCGGCCCCGCGGGTCCGAGGTGATCTTGGGCCTCATCCTCTTCACCCTGACCATTCCCGGGGTCATCTCGCTCGTGCCCTACTACGACCTCTTCACCCGGGTGGGCGCCCTTGACACCCACTGGGGCCTGGCGCTCAGCTACTCGGTCTGGGCCCTGCCGTTCAACGCGTTGCTCATGCACGGCTACTTCCAGACCTCCTACTCCAAGGACACCGAGGAGGCCGCGCTGCTGGACGGCTGCAGCGCGATCAGCGTGCTGTGGCGGATCGTGGTGCCGCTGAGCCGGCCCGGGCTCGTCGCCGCCGCCACCTTCACCGTGCTGCTCTCCTGGAACGAGTTCATCTGGGCCAGCGTCATCACCAGCAGCGAGGAGACCCAGACGGCCCCGGTGGGGTTGCAGCTGTTCATCGGCCAGTATTCGGACAACCAGAGCCTCGGGCTGTGGATGGCCGGTGCGATCTACGTGACCGTTCCCGTGGTGGCGATCTTCCTCTACGTGCAACGGCACCTGGTGAGCGCCTACGGGGTCGGCGTCGCACGGTGAGGCCCGGGGGGAGCTGGTGGTGAAGTACCTGCGGGTGGGCCCGGTCGGGCACGAGCGCCCGGTCGTACTCGACCGCGCCGAGAACCCGTTCGACCTCACTCCGATCACCAGCGAGATCGACGGCGCCTTTTGGGCCGGGGGTGGGCCGGAGCGAGTGCGGAAGGCCCTGGAGGCCGGCCAGCTGCCGCGGACGGACATCGACGGGGAGAGGATCGGCGCCCCGATCGACCGGCCTGCCGCCCTGTACTGCATCGGCTACAACTACGCCGACCACGCGGCCGAGTCCGGGGTAGCCGAACCGGCGGACCCGGTCGTGCTCGCGAAGAGTCCCCACACCGTCGTCGGCCCCTACGACGCGCTGCTGCTGCCCCCCGGCTCGACGAGGACCGACTGGGAGGCCGAGGTGGCGGTGGTCATCGGCGCCCGAGCGCGCTACCTCCCGGATGCGCGAGCCGCCCGGGGGTGCATCGCCGGCCTGGTCCTGTCCAACGACGTCTCGGAGCGCGACTACCAGTTCGGCGACGCAGCCGGCCAGTTCACGAAGGGAAAGTCCTGCGAGACCTTCAACCCGTTGGGACCCTGGGTGGTCGCGCTCGACGACATCGCCGACCCGAGCTCCCTGCACCTGGCGAGCCGGGTCAACGGGGAGTCGCGGCAGTCCGCGTCGACGGCCGGCATGATCTTCGACGTCTTCGAGCTCGTCCACCGCATCTCGCAGTTCCTCGTGCTCGAGCCCGGCGACCTGATCAACTCGGGAACTCCCCCCGGGGTCGCGTACGGCGGGCACTTCCCCTACCTCGCGGAAGGAGATGTCGTGGAGGTGGAGGAGTCCACCTGCTTGGGCAGTCAACGGGTGGTCTGCCGGCGCGCGACCGCCTCGGCCGCCGGGTGACGCGCACGGGCTCACGGCGGAGTCGATCAGCAGTCCTGACCCACGATGCTCAGGACCGGAGAGGAAGCGGCGCACATGGCAGTGTCAGCGAGAACCATCCAACAGGCCGACGTGGTCGAGATCGACCTCGGTGAAGCACCCGACGACCCGTGGGCCGAGCTGGACGTCGTCGTCACCGCGCCTGACGACCGGGCCCTCACCGTGCCCGCCTTCATCGGCGGCGGCCGCTGGCGGTTCCGGTACTCGTCGGAGCAGGTGGGCGTGCACCGGTTCCAGACGTCAGTCCCGGGGACCGGCGCCGGGACCATCGAGGTGGTCGGCCGCAGTGGCTCCGCCGCCGGGCCCGCCCACGGGGCGCTGCGCGTCGCAACGGACAGCCGCCACTTCGAGCACGCCGACGGAACGCCGTTCCTGTGGGTCGCTGACACCTGGTGGCACGGCTTCGTGACCGAGAAGATCAGTGACGACGAGTTCCGCGACTTCGCCGCCCGCCGCGCGGCCCAGGGGTACTCGGTCATCCAGATCGTGGCGCTGGCGCCCGAGGCGGGACCCTTCGACGACGCCGTGCGGAGCCGCGCGGGATGGCCGTGGCAGGCGGACTTCGCCGCTCCCAACCTGCCGTGGTGGGACGACGCGGACACGCGTATCCAGATCCTGGTCGACACCGGCCTCGTGCCCTGCATCGTCGGGTCCTGGGGCTACCACTTCGCCCTGCTCGACGATCGTCAGATGCACCGGCACTGGCGGGAGATGGTGGCCCGCTGGGCGGCCTATCCCGTCGTGTGGTGCCTGTCGGGCGAACCGACCCTCGTCCGGTACGAGGACACCCTCGCGGTGATGCGTGCCCTCGAGGCCAAGGCGCCGGACCAGGCAGTCTCGCGGGCCGACGTCCTCGAGGTCCTCCGGCCGGTCGTGCAGGCCCAGCTCACCGCGTACAACACGATCGCCTCGGTGCTGCCCGAGCTCGATCCCTTCGACCGCCTGACCACCACGCACGTCTATCCCGGCGAGATGCCCTGGGACATCCTCGACGACGAGGGCACGGTGGATTTCTGGATGCTGCAGACCGGGCACGCCGGATTCAACGACCTCGCGAACGCGGTCGATGAGGTGTGCCAGGCCTATGCCCATGTGCCGGTCAAGCCGGTGGTCAACGGTGAACCGAGCTACGAGGGGATCGGCGGGAGCAGCTGGGAGGACGTGCAGCGGTTCCAGTTCTGGAGCCATCTGCTCAGCGGTGCGGCCGGCCACACGTACGGCGCGCACGGCGTGTGGGCGATGAACACTCCGGAGTTCCCCGGTCAGTACTCGGGCCTCGCCCCGTCGTGGAAGGAGGCCGGTGAGTTCCAGGGCGGTCGCGACGTGGGTGTCGGCGCGACGTGGTTACGGACTCTCGACTGGTCCGCCATGAGACCCCACCACGAACTCGTCGAACCGCGCCAGAGCGCCGAGAACCGCCTCGCTCCCTACGCGGCCGAGTTCCCCGACCGCAGCCGTCTGGTCTACCTGCCGTCGATGGCGATGGCCCGAGGCGGGTCGTCGATCCGGTTCGTCGACCTCGGGAAGGGGACGTGGACCGCGAACTACGTCAGTCCGCGCGACGGCACGGTGTACCCGGACTTCTCGATCGAGCCCGATGCGTCCGGGTCGGCCCGGCTCCGTTCGGACGCCGGGCAGCGTCCGAGCTGGGCGGACTGGCTCATCGTCGCCCGCCCGGAGGGTTGAGGACGGCGGTGCGCCCGACCGGGAAGCCCACGACCGAAGTCATCGAGTCGTCGAGGATCGCGGTGGTCGTGCGCCCGTCCACCGGGGCCCGCATCGTGTCGCTGCAGGACCGGGTGACGGGCCGGGAGTGGCTCGTGCCGCCGGAGGCCGAGCCGGTGCCGCGGTTCGGTGCGTCCTACACCGACCGGCCGGTGTACGGGTGGGACGAGATGGTGCCCACCATCGATCCGTGCGGCTTCGAGGGGGTGGCCCTGCCCGACCACGGCGAGCTCTGGTCGAAACCGTGGGAGTCGGTCCCGGCCCGTCATCAGGGCGGGAGCAGGCTTGCCGCCGAGAGTGTCCTGCTCGGACTCCGCCTCGAGCGGGAGATCGTGCCCGACCTCGACGGCAGCGTCACGTTCCACTACGACCTCAGCAACCGGGGGCTGCGCACGGTGCCGGCCTACTGGGCCGGCCACCCGATGTTCCAGGTCAGCACCCGGGCCCGGGTGGTCTTGTCTCCCCAGCCCCCGACCGCCGAGGTCACGCTCCCTCCGGAGCGCTCGGGGATCCGGTCCTGGAGAGAGGTAGAGGCACTCCAGGCGGGCCTGGGACGCGGGGAGTTCCTCAAGGTGTGGATCCGCCACCGTCCCGCCGCGATCACGATCACCGACGACGACGACTGGCTCGAGCTGTCCCTCACCGGCCGGGCGATCCGCGACGTAGCGCTCGTCTGGGATCGGGGTGCCTTCGTGAGGTCGACCGCGATCGCCGTCGAGCCGGCGACCGGGGGCCAGGACCATCCCGGCGGGATGTGGCAGCGAGCGGGCCACCTGACGGCTCGACCCGGGGAGGAGCTCTCATGGTCGCTGACCCTCCGGCTCGGCTCCACCCGCCCTCCGGGCGTACTCCCCACGAACGCGGGGGGATGATGCGGGACGCGCAAACGATCCCGGCGGCGATGACACCGACCTCGCGACCCGCCCGGTTCACCAGCGGGATCCTCGGCGACCGACTGCACAAGAACATCGCGAACCTGCTGCTCAGGATCGACACCCAGCACTTCACGGACGCCTACCGCCAGGAGCACGACCGCGGGTTCGCCGAGCCGGAGTTCGCCGGTCACTACGTGGATGCGGCACTTGCCGCCTGGAGATCCTCGGCCGACCCCGTCTTCTCGGACCGGGCAGCCCAGGTGGCCGAGACCATGGTCCGCCACCAGCGCGCCGACGGTTACCTCGGGACCTACCGGCCTGGGCTTGAGTTCGACCCGACCTTCTCCGTCTGGAACCAGCAGTTCTCGATCATGGCCCTGCTGTTGTACCACCAGCACAGCGGCGACAGGGCCGCCCTCGCGGCCGCCGTGCGGTGCGCTGACTACATCGCCACCAGCTACTCCAGAGCTGACGGACCGTCGCTGTTCGCGGCGATCAACCAGGGGATGGAGAACTCGTGCATCCTGATCGAGTTCGTTCGACTGTTCGACCTGACCGGCGAACCCCGCTTCCTCGAGTTCGCGCAGTGGATCGTCGCCCGCTGGGAGTCCGGCAGTACCCGGCTCGTGTCGGCGACCGAGATGGGCCTGCCGGTGTGGACCACGATCGGGACCTTCAAGGCGCTGGAGTCCATCCTCTGCTACCGCGGCATCCTGCGCCTCGGCTGCACGACCGGGAACGTGCGCTACGTGAACGCGGTGCGGGCGTACTGGGAGGACCTGCGCCAGTGGATGATCGGGCCGACGGGCAACGGGGCGATCTGGGAGTTCTGGAACCCGTCGGCGGCGCAGCCGCTCGAGCTCACCAACGAGTTCCGGGCCAATGAGAACTGTGTCGCTGTCGGCTGGATGCAGCTGTCGGCAGAGCTGTTTCGACTGACAGGCGATCCGGCTTACATGGACGAGTTCGAGAAGACGCTCTACAACCACCTGCTCGGTTCGCAGGCGATCGACGGGCACGACTTCTCGTACTACCAGGGCCACCTCGGCGCCAAGGTGCATGCAACGATGCCGAACCGGTACAGCTGCTGCCGGTACCGGGGGATGACCATGCTGACGCAGCTGGGCGAGCACGTGATCACCCATCGGGATGATGGTCTGGCCGTGGTCCTCTACGGCAGCTCGACGGTCGACACGGCGGTCGACGGCGTGCCGGTCCGGGTGCGTCAGGCGACCGACTACCCGAGAGACCCGACGGTGGGCATCAGCGTCGATCCGGCCAGCCCGGTGGCGTTCACCCTCGGGTTCCGGGTGCCGGCGACGGCCGAGATCGAGACGGTGTCGCTGAACGCCGAGGTCGTGGCCGTCGAGCGGTCGGGCGGGTTCGCCTCGATCCGGAGGATCTGGTCACCGGGCGACCGCGTCGAGGTGGCGTTCCGGCTCCGGACGGTCCGCACCGAGGCGGTCATCAACGACCGTCCGGTGGTCCTGACGACGTATGGGCCCCTGGTGCTGGCCATCGACACGCACGAGGGAACACCGCTCGACTCGACGGTCGTCGATCTGCGGAGCGGGGCCGCGCTGCAACCGGCGCACCCCTCGGACTGGTCGCGAATCGTGCGCTTCACGGTCGACGGAGCCATTGGGCGGTCGGCCTACCCGGTGACCCTCGTCGACTACGCCTCCGCCGGGTCGATCGCACCCCGGGAGGACCGCTTCCGGATCTGGGTGACCGCAGCCCGGGGATAGCCGTCGACGGTCAGGGTGGGGGCTGTCTCAGCCAAGGGTCGGTGGGGAGGTGCGGCGCAGGGGGTCGGCCAGCACGTGGCGGCGGAACAGGTCCGCCGAGGGCAGTAGGCGGCGGCGGCGAGACCAGGCCAGCCCGACGTCGCGAAGGGCCCCCGGGTCCGTCAGCGGCACCAGGCGTTCGGCTGAGCGCCCACCCGGCCCGTCCTCGCCGAGCTGGGCCGGCACGACCGCGACGCCGAGGCCGGCGGCCACGAAGCCGCGCACCACAGCGAGGTCGTCCTCCTCGAACGCCACCCGCGGGGTGAAGCCCGCCCGCGCGCACAACTCGTCGGTGAGGGTGCGGAGCTCCCACTCCGGCCCGAGCATGACGAAGTCCTCCGTCGCCGCGTCGGCGAGGGCGAGCTCGGGTCGGCCGGCGAGGCGGTGGCCGGGCGGCAGGGCCAGCCGCAGCGGCTGGGAGAACAGTCGCTCCCACTCGACCTCCGGGTTGCGCGGACGCCGGGCGGTGAGCTCCAGGTCGGCGCGCCCGGCGGCGACGAGCGAGGACCCCAGGGCGTCGTGCGAGTGCTCGAAGGCGAACCGTACGCGGGGGTGCGCTGCGCGGAAGGCGGCGATCAGGTCCGGGACCAGCCAGTTGCCCAGGGAGAGCTGGAAGGCGACCCGGACGAGACCGCTCTCCGGGTCGACCAGCTCCTCGGCGGCCGCCAGGGCGTCATCGAGCGCGTGCAGCATGGTGTCGACGTGGCGTTTGACGACGTTTCCCGCGTGGGTGGGCCGCAGCAGCCGGCCCGACCGCGTGAGCAACGGCGTACCGATCTCCTCCTCGAGTCGTTGCAGGCCGCGGGAGACCCCGGGTTGGCTCACCTGGTACAGCTCGGCCACCTCCGTGACGGTGGCGCCATCGGCGACCTGCTGGAAGTAGCGCAGCACGTCGGTATCCACGACTCATGACGCTAGCGCATCAATGAGTGCGTTAAACTTCATTGGACGTATGGATTGCGCTCGCCCAGACTTGAAGCATGACGTTTGTGACTGCCCTGCAGGACCACTTCACCACTCTCCGCACCGAGCTGCGGGTGCGCCGTGAGGCCCGCGCCGAGTACCTGGCCCTCCAGCAGGAGCTGGCCAGCTTCCAGACCCCCCGCGAGATCGACGATCTGCTCGGCGTGATTGCGAACCAGGACGGACCGGAGGCCCAGCGCATCCGGGACATCCTCACCGACAACCGGCGCGTGACGGCCCTGTCGGGCCGCGCCGCCTGACCGCCGGCCGGGTCTAGAACACGATCCGGTCGATGGCCTGGTGGGAGTCGAGGTGGCTGGACTGCAGCGCCCGGTCCGAGAGCAGGTAGACCGCGTCGTCGATGACCACTGACCGCTGAGCCTGGTCCTCCGGGCCCGTGGTCGCGAGGCGGTCGACCTCGGTGAGTCCGTCGGCACCGGCCCGCAGCAGCACCAGTCCGGTGAACGGGCCCCGCCCCCGGTCGCTGCCGTACACGGTGAGCGGGGCCACGACTAGCCCGCGGGGCTCCCAGTAGAGGAAGGCCCGGGGGTCGAACTCCGCCCCCGCCGCCCCGCTCCCGTACGCCTGGGTGTCGATCCGGCGGGGGTCCGTCGGGTCCGCGATGTCGAAGAGCGAGAACTGTACGCCGCCCGCTCCGCTCTGCCCGACCCCCAGCATCCGGTCGGCCCCGAGCGGGTGCAGATAGCCCGAGTACCCGGGGATCTTCAGCTCGCCCACGGTGCGGGGTGCCGTCGGGTCGGCGAGGTCGATGACATAGAGCGGGTCCGTGCGCCGGAAGGTGACGACGTAGCCGCGGTCCTCGATGAACCGCACCGCCATGATCGACTCGCCGTCCTCCCGGCCGAGCCCGTCGACCCGGCCCAGCTGCCGCAGCGCCCCGTCCTGCTCCCGCAGGGTGGTGACGACCCCCTCGGTCGCCGGTTGGGCGTCTGCCCAGCTGGCGGAGCCGGACACCGTGGTGGCCGCCCGCAGCACCCCGTCGTGCTCCGAGAGCGCGTATGAGTTGAGCAGCGTGCCGGGCACCTCGCCCGACCCGCGGTAGACGGTCCTGCCCGATCCTGCGGTGACGAACTTGTGCAGACTCGTCGCGACCGTCGTGTCGTCGGCGTCCCACTCCGTCGTCGCGACGTAGGTCGAGGTGTCGGTGGCGTAGATCTGCTCGCCGCCGGCGATCACGCCCACGCTCTCCCGGGACTGCAGCGCGGAGCCCATCTCGAACGTAGTGACCGCCACCGTGTCCAGCCCGGAGAGGTGCTCCGGACGCGCCAGGTCGGCGCACTCCACCAGGCGCCCCGTGCGCAGCTGGCGGCCGCTGCCGTCCCGCAGGGTGTACGCCGGGAGCCAGTCGTCCACCGTCGTCCGGGCCACGGCGTCGCGCAGCGCCTCCTTCGACCGCCAGGAGAGCCGTCCGTCCCAGGTGTACCGGGCCGTCGGGGTGTCCATCTCGGGTGCCGCCACGGTGGCCACCCGTACCTGCGTGCCGACGAGCCGGGCGTCCACGACGTCGCCCTCCACGGTCAGGGAGGCGATGCGGCGGGGCGCGCCGAGGTCGGCCACGTCGTACATCGTCAGCACCGCCTGCTGCCCGGCCCCGCCCGAACCGGACTCGGCGTCCTGGGTGGGCGGCCCGCTGAACAGCAGCAGCCGGTCGCCGGACAGGAACACGTTGCGGACCATCCCCTCCGGCAGGGTCCGGCGCAGCGTCATCTCGCCGCGGTCGGCGTCGATCAGGTGGACGCGCTCCTGCGCCACCGCGACGATCCGTTTCCCGTCGGTCTTGACCAGATCCGGCTCGTCGACACCGGCCTCTTGCACGTTCGTCGTGGAGTGCTGCGGGCCGCCGCCGGACGTCGCCCCCGCCGCGGCGGAGTCCTCGGCCATCGACCCCGGTCTGACGACGTCGAAGATGCCGCGACTACGGCCGCCCGCGCGCCCGAGCAGCACCTCCGGCGCCTGGTCGTGGAAGTAGTCGAGCACGGCGTCACAGCCGTCGAACGGCTGCAGGGTCGCCGCCTGGGCCGGTGCCGGCCCTCCCCACCGCCCGGTGTCACTCCCGATCGCGAACGCGGCCACCACCCCCGTGG
>CAXTVE010000032.1:758-14829 GCA_964247485.1 uncultured Propionibacteriaceae bacterium | reverse complement strand
GGCCCAGGCCGTCCATCGCGTCGATCTGGCGGGCGATCTCGGGTGAGCGCCACTCGACGGCCGAGAACTCCAGGGCCGTGGCCAGCGCCATCGCGTGATGGTGGCAGGTGACATCGAGGAGCTCGCGCAGCCGCTGGTCGGCCGGGTCGGCGCACCGGGCCGGCAGCCGTTCCCGCAGGGCGAAGAACCGCCGGACCACCGGACCGCCGCGGGGCGCGAGATGGCCCAGCCCCAAGCGGGCCCGGACACCGGCGATCACCGACTCCGCTTCGTCCTGCAGGATGACGGCCTCGGCGGCGATCCGCCGCAGCGCCGCGTGCTGGTCGGCCCGCTCCTGCGCGGGCGTGCGCTCGGGCTCGAGCACGTCGACCAGGACGAAGGGGTCAGGTCGTCGGCGGAACCACGCCATCTGAGAACTATAGGTGCGCTGACAGCGCCCCTCACCGGCTCTCCGGGTCCCGGCCGAGCACCGACCGGCCGCCGTCGACGGGGATCACCGCCCCGGTCAGGTAGCGGGCCTGGTCCGACAGCAGGTAGGCCACCACGTCCGCGACCTCCGCGGCCTCCCCCGCCCGGCCGAGCGGGTGCAGCTCGGCGACCTGATCGGTGATCCGGGACCGCCGCTCGGCCGGTTCGGCGGCCAGCAGCTCGGCGTAACGGGCCGTGACGATCGAGCCCAAGGCCACCGCGTTGGCCCGGATGCCATCGGGTCCGTAGTCCACCGCCAGGGCGCGGGTCAGCCCCTCGACCGCCGCCTTCGCGGTCGCGTAGGGCAGGGCGCCCCGGACCGGTCGCTGGGCCTGGTGCGACGACACGTTCACGATCGAGCCACCCCGACCGGCGGTGCGGAACTCGGTGACGGCGGCCGCCGCCCCGGCCAACGCCGGCTGCAGGTTGCGGCGGACCAGCTCGGCCACCGCCGAGCCGCCCGCCTCGTGAAGCCAGGCGTCCCGGAACAGGGCGGCGTTGCTCACCCACCCGGTCAGGCCGCCGAGCACCCGGGCCTGCTGGGCCGCCTCGGTCGCCACCGCGTCGTCGCCCGCGTCACCGGTGACGAGCTCGACGCGATCCGGGTACGCCGTCAGCCAGTCGAGGCCGTCAGGTCGCAGCTCCAGCACCACCACGGACCCGCCGTCGGCCAGCAGCCGCTCCACGATCGCCCGGCCGACGCCCTGCCCGCCGCCGGTCACCACAGTCACGCCCGTCACGGATCTACTCAAGCAGACCCCTGCTCAGTGCGGCTCGGCCGGCGGGTCGGCCCCATCGACGATGGTGAGCTGCATCCACGCGACGTCGCGCCACGCCCCGAGCTTCCAGCCGACCCGGCTATAGACCCCGACCGGCTCGAAGCCCACAGCCCGGTGGAACGCGGCGCTGGCCTCGTTCGGCAGGCTCATCCCGGCGAACACCCGGCGGTAGCCGCGCTCGGCCAGCCGCGCGAACAGCGCAGCGTAGAGCTGCCGGCCACCGCCACTGCGCTGCCGGTCGCGATCCAGGTAGACGCTAACCTCGCACGACCAGCGGTAGGCGGGTCGGGCGGAGAACCGGTTGGCGTACGCGTAACCCGCCACCTGCCCGTCCTCCTCCAGCACCACCCAGGCGTGGCGCTCCTGCGCGGCGGCGATACGCCCCGCCATCTCCGGGACCTCCGGCGGCTCGAGCTCGAAGGAGATCGCGGTCTCGCGCACGTAGGGCGCGTAGATCGCCGCGCAGGCCGCCGCGTCGGCGGCGGCCGCATCCCGGATCACCGCGAGTGGGTCAGGAGGCGGGCTGAGCTTTGGGCTCGGCCGCTTCGGCCAGCACCACGCCGCCCTCCAGCTCCGCCTTCTCCGCCTCGTCCGGCGTCGGCCGGCTGCCGTTGCCACCGCGGACTCGCTTGAGCTCGTCCTCCGCCGCGTTCAACCGGGCCATCAGGGTGCGGGCCACGATCTGCTGCCGGGTGGTGGTGCGCTGGGACCGGCCGCGCAGCAGGAAGCTCACGCCCCAGTGCAGCATCGTGGTGAACCGGTTCTTGAACCCGATCAGGTACATGACGTGGACCACGAGCCACATCAGCCAGGCGATGAAGCCGGAGAACTTGAGCTTGCCGCCGATGGCGCAGACCGCGTGGAACCGCGAGATGGTGGCCATGCTGCCCTTGTCGAAGTACTTGAAAGGCTGGCCGGTGCGCTGGCCGGCGAGCCGCTTCTTGATCTGGCCGGCCACGAACTTCCCGCCCTGCATGGCGACCTGGGCGACCCCCGGCAGGTTGTCCAGCGCGATCATGTCGCCGACCACGAAGACCTCCGGGTGGCCGGGCAGCGTCAGGTCCTTGTTGACCTTCACCCGGCCGGCCCGGTCGACCTCGGCCTCGCTCTGCTCGGCCAGCTGGGCACCGAGCGGCGACGCACTCACGCCGGCCGCCCAGACCTTGCAGCGCGCTTTGATCCGCCGCTCGGTACCGTCCGGGTCGACCACGTCGACACCGGTGTTGTCGACCCCGACCACCTTCACGTTCAGCTGCACCTCGACACCGATCTCGTCCAACTTCTGCCGGGCGGCGTTCGACAGCTTCTCCCCGAAGGCGCCGAGCACGGCCGGCGCGGCGTCGAGCAGGATCACCCGGGCCTGGCTGGTGTCGATGCGGCGGAAGTCCCGCTTCAGGGTGCGGTGGGCCAGCTCAGCGATCTGGCCGGCCATCTCGACCCCGGTCGGGCCGGCGCCGACGACCACGAACGTCAGCCACTCCTCGGTCTCGTTCGGATCGGTGCACAGCTCGGCGAGCTCGAAGGAGCCGAAGATGCGGCCGCGCAGCTCCAGCGCGTCGTCGATGCTCTTCATGCCGGGGGCGAACTCGGAGAACTGGTCGTTGCCGAAGTAGGACTGCCCGGCCCCGGCGGCCACGATGAGGCTGTCGTAGGGCGTGACCGTGGTGCCCAGCGGGCTGAGCGAGGTCACCGTCCGCTCCTTCAGGTCGATCTCGGTCACCCGGCCCAGCAGCACGGTCGCGTTGTCCTGCCGCTTCAGCACCTCCCGGGTCGCCGGGGCGATCTCGCCCTCGGACAGCACACCGGTGGCGACCTGGTAGAGCAGCGGCTGGAACAGGTGGTGGGACGTCATGCTGATCACCGTGACGCCGACGGGCGACTTGGACAGGGCCTCGGTCGCCCACAGTCCGCCGAACCCCGAGCCGACCACGACGACGCGATGGCGGCCACGGCCGCCGGCGGGCGACGCCGATGAGGGGGCGGGAACGGAGGTGTCAACAGCCATGGGAGCCCTCGCTTCACTGGGACCGACGCGTACTGAACCTTGATCGTCCCAGCGTCAGCCCGAATTGGCCACCTCTGGGCCGCAGGTGTCCGCCCCGTCGGGCGGGGCCGGAGACTGGTGTCATGTCGATCGCCTCGTTCGCCCGCTATCCCCTGCTGTTCGGGCCGTCCCCGGTCCACCCGCTCGAGCGGCTGACCACGCACCTGGGCGGGGCCGGCCTGTGGGCCAAGCGGGAGGACTGCAACTCCGGTATCGCGTACGGCGGCAACAAGACCCGGAAGCTCGAGTACCTGGTCGCCGAGGCCCTCGCCACCGGCTGCGACACGCTGGTCTCGATCGGCGGCGTGCAGTCCAACCACACCCGCCAGGTGGCCGGGGTCGCGGCCCGCGCCGGCCTGAGGTGCGTGCTGGTGCAGGAGAGCTGGGTCGACTGGCCGGACGCCGTCTACGACAAGGTCGGCAACATCCTGCTCAGCCGGCTGGCCGGCGCCGACGTGCGCCTGGTGCGGTCCGAGTTCGGTATCGGGTTCAAGCAGAGCTGGGAGCAGGCGCTGCGCGACGTCGAGGAGTCCGGCGGCAAACCGTACGCCATCCCGGCCGGTGCGTCCGACCACCCGCTGGGCGGGCTCGGCTTCGCCCGGTGGGCGTACGAGGTGGCCGAGCAGGAGCGCGAGCTCGGGGTGTTCTTCGACACGGTGGTCGTGTGCTCGGTGACGGGCTCGACGCAGGCCGGGATGATCGCCGGCTTCGCGGCGCTGGCCGACGCCGGCGGCCGATCGCGCCGGGTGCTCGGCGTGGACGGGTCGGCCAAGCCGGTCGAGACCCGGGAGCAGGTGGCCCGGATCGCCCGGTCGACGGCGGCCGCCATCGGCCTCGAGCGCGACCTCCGTGCCGAGGAGATCGAGGTGGACGAGCGCTACCACGCCGGGAGCTACGGCATCCCGGACGACGCCACCCTGGACGCCATGCGGCTGGCCGCCCGGACCGAGGGGATGATCACCGACCCGGTCTACGAGGGAAAGTCGATGGCCGCGATGGTGGACCTGGTCGCCCGCGGGGAGATCGGTCGGGACGCGACCGTGCTCTACGCCCACCTCGGCGGCCAGCCCGCGCTGAACGGCTACAGCGCGCTGTTCTCCTAACCGGTTTCCGGAGCGCCAGCGACGGGAACCGCGCGGGGGTGTGGGGGTCGTCCCCCACCCGGTCTCGGAGCGCCAGCCACGGGAACCGCTCGGGGGTGTGGGGGTGGTCCCTCACCGGGTCCCTCCTCCAGCACCTCGACCAGCCGCTGCATGGTGGCCAGCGCCGAGCGGAGCTCCGCGGCCCCGACCTGAGCACCGACCTGGTCCGTCCACGGGTGGGTGACGAGCGAGATCTGACGGATCGCCCAGTAGCCGGCCTCGGTGCAGGCCAGCAGCTGGGCCCGGCGGTGGGCGGGGTTGGATCGGTACTCAGCCAGGCCCTGCCGCACCAGCAGGTCCGCGATGCGCAGCACGCCCTGCCGGCTGACGCCCATCCGGCGGCTGACCTCGGCCACGGTGCGCGGCTGGTCCAGCACGCCCCCCAGCACCTGCCACCAGGCAGCGGTCAGCCCCCCGGCGGCGGCCAGCCGCTGCGCCGCCTCGAGGACCCGGGCGTTGAGCCGGAAGGTGGTCAGCACCACCTCGGTGAGCAGTGCACCGGCCTCGGTCTGCGGAGGGGTCTCGGGCCAGGAGACCCGCGGCGGCGGGTGGTCCCCCCGGCCGGTGGGCGCCGCGGTCACGCCGCGGAGCTGGCCTGCATCAGCGCGGGGTAACCGCTGGGGTCGCCGCGGTGGAACACGGTCTCGTACGCGTCCAGGGTCTCCGCGGAAGCCAGGCCCAGCTGGGCCAGCGTGGCCCGGGCGAACTGGACCGGCGACTGCGGCCCGGCGGTGACCAGGCCCCGGTCGGCCACCGCGCGCTCCTCGACGTAGTGGGCACCACCGGCATAACCGGTCGCCGCCAGGTACTCCGCCGCCGCACTGGTGTGCCGCCGGTCGTTCAGCAGCCCGGCCCGGGCCAGGCCGGCCGTGGCGCCGCAGATGGCCGCCACCGGGACGTCGGCCGCGAGGAACCGGTCGGCGGCCACCGCGAACTCGTCGCCCTGGCCCTCGTCCCACCGGCTCGACCCGGGCAGGATCAGCAGATCGCTGTTCGCCGGGTCGAGGTCGGCCAGCGCGAGGTCCGGCAGTACCCGCAGCCCGCCCATGGTCGTCACCGGCTCGGCGGACGCGGCCACCGTGACGACCTGCCACGGCTCGCCGGTGAACCGCCCCGTCCGCAGCTCGACCACGAGGTACCCGACCTCCCAGTCGGCGAGCGTGTCGTACAGGGCTACGTGTGCGGTGCGCGTCATGGACATCATGCTGTCATCTTTGACAGCATGTAGTCAATCCCTTGATGCGGTGGGCCGGCGCGGATCAGCGGGAACGATCCTCGCCGACGGGTGCACCGGGTCAGGCGATGCGATGCAACTGTTGGACGTTGAGCCCGTTCTCGTCCAGCAGGTCGTCCATCTTGGCGACGAAGTCGACCAGGTGCGGGGTCTGGAAGTGGGCCTCGAGGTGCTCTGGGCTCTCCCAGTTCTCGTAGAAGTAGAACAGTCCCGGGTCGGCCACGCCCTGGTGCAGGTCGTAGTTGACGTAGCCCGCCTCGGCCTTGGTGGGCTCGATCAGGGCCTCGAGCGCTTCGCGCCGCTCCTGCTCACGGCCCGGTCTCGCGTGCATGTTGGCGATCACCGTGAGCAGCTCGGGTCGGTCCTCCGTCGGGGTGGTCATGGCCGGAGCGTATCGAGGTGCTGAGCATCCGAGGCGTACATTCCCGACCATGACCGACGCCGGCGAGGTGGAGCACGGGCCCGCACGCCGCGAGGTGGCGGCCGCGATGGCGGAGGCGGCGCAGGGCTGGCTGGAGATGCTGGACGCCGGTCAGCGCTCGGTCGCAACCGGTGTCGGGCCGGCCGCCGACGACACCGACGCGGAGCGGCGCCGCTGGTTCTACACCCCCACCGACCACGGGGGTCTGACCGTGCACCAGCAGCGGCCGGCCCAGCAGCGCGCGGCGCTGCGGCTGGTCGCCACCGGGCTGTCGATGCCCGCCTACGTCACGGTGGCGACGATCATGGGCCTGGAGAACGTCCTCGACCGGACCGAAGGTTTCCGGGCGCTGTTCGACCGGGAGCGCGGTCGCGACCCGGGCCTGTACTACCTCCGCGTCTTCGGCGAGCCGGGCGGGGCGCGGCCGTGGGGCTGGCGCTTCGGGGGTCACCACGTCTCACTCAACAACCTCGTCGTCGACGGGGTCCTGGTGTCCTCGACCCCGCTCTTCCTCGGCGCGGACCCGGCCGCGTCACCGCTGCTCGGCGGCGCGACCAACCGTCCCCTGGGCCGGGTCGAGGACCTGGCGCGCGAGCTGGTCCGATCCCTGACGGAGGAGCTGCGGCAGCAGGCCGTGCTGCTGGGACGGGCGCCGTCGGACTTCGTCACCGGCAACCGCACGGTGCTGGTCGACGGCGACCAGGTGATCCCGCACGCCGGGGTGTGGCGCGGGCCCTTCACCGACGCCGCCCGGCAGACGAGCCTGCAGTCGCTGAGCGACACCATCGACACCACAGCGGGGCTCACCCCGGCCGACCACGAAGTGGTCGCGTACACCGCCCGGCCCAAGGGGGTGCCGGCGGCGGCCCTGGACCAGGAGCAGCGGGAGCTGCTGCGCGCGCTCCTCGACACCTACCTGGGCCGAGCACCGGAGGGGACGTCCCCGTCGGACCGGTACGCCGACGACGACGCACTGGGTGCGGTCCACGTGGCCTGGGCCGGGTCGACCGACCCCGGGCAGCCGCACTACTACCGGCTGCAGGGACCGGAGCTGCTCATCGAGTGGGACAACACCCAGCGCGACGCCAACCACGCGCACTCCGTCTGGCGCAACCCCGGCGCCGACTTCGGCCTGGACGTCCTCGCCCGGCACCGGATCGCCCACCACGCCTGATCGGGCCGGTCGACCGGAGGACT
This sequence comes from uncultured Propionibacteriaceae bacterium, assembly GCA_964247485.1. Lineage (GTDB taxonomy): Bacteria > Actinomycetota > Actinomycetes > Propionibacteriales > Propionibacteriaceae > Microlunatus. Next base: position 7,544 of record CAXTVE010000032.1, on the reverse strand, counting down.
CAGGGGTCGATCGGGTCCGGCGGGTCCGTGGCCGGCGGCACGTCCTCCGGCACGTAGTCCGCCAGCCCGGCGGCCACCCGGTCACGCTGGGCGGCCAGCGCGTAGTCGTCATCACTGCGCGGTGGCATGCCGCCGTGCTCGCTGCGCAGGGCGTGCAGACCGGAGTCGAGCTCCGGCTCCATGGGCTCCTCGTTCGGCTGGTCTGACACGGGGCTCCTCTCGACCGAGACGTCACCCGAACCTAGCCGATGCCGGTCCCGGCCCGGACCCAGGTCGGCCGCGGGACGGGAGACGTCCTGGGCGGCTGGCTCCGACCGCCGGGTCGGCGGACGGCGGACGGCGGACGGCTTGACCCTCTCGCTGGGTGAGGACCGATGCTGAGCGGGTGGAGGACATGTCGATCAGTGCGTTCGCCGCGGCGTGCGGCCTGTCGGTGCCGATGCTCCGGCGCTACGACGACACGGGGGTGCTGGTGCCGGCGCGGGTGGACCCGAGGACCGGCTACCGGTGGTACGGGCCCGACCAGATCCCGAGGGCGGTGCTGGTCGGCACGCTCCGCCAGCTCGACGTGCCGCTGGCGGAGGTGACGGCGATCCTCGCCGCGGAGGATGGATCGGCCCAGCTCGCCCGCCTCGAGGCGCACTGGGCCTGGGTGGAGGCGTCGCTGCAGCGGGGCCGGGCGATGCGGGACCACCTCGCCCGCCTGCTCGGCGGCTGGCAGGACATGATCGACGAGCACGCGGTGCGAGAACGGGCGGTCGCGGACCTACCGGTGCTGCTGCGGCGGCGCCAGATCGACATGCGGGACTATCTGCCGTCGGTCCGATCTATGGCGGCCGACCTCCGCGTACGCGCCCGGCATGACGGCCTGTCGGTGACCGGGGTGCCCGTCTCGGTCTACCCCGCGCTGCGCGACGAGGTGGTCGACGACCGGCACCGCACGGTCGAGGTGTGCCTGCCGGTGGGCCGCGAGGCGGATGCGGTCCTGCCGGGCGGCCGGCTGCTCTACCTCGAGGCAACGGGTGCGGACGCCGGCTACCCGTCGGTGCTGGCGGCCTACGGTGCGGTGGCGCAGTGGGCCTACCGCAGGGACGTCACCCTCGACGGACCGCCGCTGATGGTGCACCTCGCCGACGAGCAGGTACTCGCGGGCTGGTGCATCCCGGGCGCGCAGGACGGCGATGACTAGCGCCGTCGAACGGGTGCCCGACGCGGGGCCGGGCCTCCGCGGCGGTGCCGCCCGGCCGGTGCTCACCATCGCCGCTCTGGCGGGCGTTCAGTTCCTGGCCGTGCTCGACGGTCTGGCGGTCGCCCTGGCGCTGCCGGCGATCGGCGACGGCCTGCACCTGCCGGCCAGTGGGTTGGCCTGGGTGGTCAACTGCTACTCCCTGGCCCTGGTCGGCGGCCTGCTGCTGGCCGGCCGGCTCGCCGACGTCCTCGGCCACCGGACCGTGCTCCTGGCGGGACTCCTGCTGATCACCCTCGGCGCCGCCGCCGCCGGCATCGCGCCGACGAGCACCGCTCTGCTCGCCGCGCGGGTGGCGCAGGGACTCGGCGCGGCGCTGGGCTACCCACCCGGGGGCGCCCTGCTCGCCGCCCTGTTCCCCCCCGAGCCGTGGCGCGCCCGCGCCTACGCCGCCGGTGCGGCCGCCGGCTCCTCGGGCGCCGCCGTCGGCGCTGTCTTCGGCGGCACGGTCACCGGCGCCCTCGGCTGGCCTTGGGTGTTCCTGCTCACGGTGCCGTTCGGCGCGGTCCTGTTCGCCGCCAACCGGGTCCTGCTCCCCGCCCCGACGGGCCGCGTGCGGCGCCCCCTCGACCTACCCGGCGCCCTGCTCGGCGCCACCGCGGCCGTCGCCGTGGTCGTCGCCCTCTCCCGACTGGAACACCCGGACCTCGCCGACCCCATCCTGCTGGGGTCGGTCGCCGTCGCGCCGGCCGCCGGGATCGCCTGGTGGCTCTGGGAACGCCGGCGGGCCGACCCGCTCCTGCCGCCGGCGCTCCTCCGGTCCCGCACCCTGCTGGTGGGCTGCTGCGGGATCGCCGCCAACTCCGCGCTCTACTCCGGCACCGTGTTCGTCGGCACCCTGCACCTGCAGCGCGGGCTGCAGCTCGGCGCCACGGCCGCCGGCCTCGCCTTTCTTCCGCTGAGCGCCGCCAGCGTCCTCGCGGCGGCCTTCGTGGTCACGCCGCTGCGCCGCCGCCTCGGCTCGTCCCGCACCGGGGTCCTCGGACTCGCCCTCGGGACCGCCGCGCTCCTCGGGCTGGCGGCGACGTCCTCCACCGCCGGGTACGGGCCGGTGCTGGCCGCCCTGGTCGTGATCGGCGTCGCCCTGGCCTGCGCCTTCGTGTCCTTCACCGCCGACACGATCGGCAGCACGGAGTCAGCCCTGCGCGGCACCGCAGCGGGCGTGTTCGAGACCAGCACGCATCTCGCCGGAGCTGTCAGCGTCGCCGCCTTCGCCACCACGATCGCCGCGACCGACTCCTACCGGGCCGCCTACCTGGTCGGCGCGGCCCTCGTCATGGTCGGCGGCGCCGCCGCCGTCACGCTCGTCGTTCGAGGTGCACACCGTCGGCCCTGCCTCCCGACCGCTCGTTCGCGGTGGCGGTCGCGCTCAGCCCAGCGTGGCGGTGTCGATGACGAAGCGATAGCGGACGTCGCTGGCGACGACCCGGTCCCAGGCTTCGTTGATCTTGTCGGCCGCGATGACCTCGATCTCGGCGCCGAGTCCGTGCTCCGCGCAGAAGTCGAGCATCTCCTGGGTCTCGGGGATGCCGCCGATGCTGGAGCCGGACAGGCTGCGCCGGCCCGGGAGCAGCGAGAAGGCCCGGACCGACATCGGGTGCTCGGGCGCGCCGACCTCGACCAACGTCCCATCGACCGCGAGCAGACCCATGTACGCGTCGAGGTCGAGGTTGGCCGACACCGTGTTGATGATCAGGTCGAACGTGCCGGCGAGGGCACTGAAGGTGTCCGGGTCGCTGGTGGCGAAGTAGTGGGCGGCCCCGAGACGCAGCCCGTCCTCCTGCTTCTTGAGCGACTGGCTGAGGACCGTGACCTCGGCGCCCATGGCGTGAGCGATCTTGACGCCCATGTGGCCGAGCCCACCGAGGCCGACGATCGCCACCTTCTTGCCCGGCCCAGCATTCCAGTGGTTCAGCGGCGAGTAGAGCGTGATGCCGGCGCACAGCAGCGGTGCGGCCTCGTCCAATCCGATCCCTTCCGGGATGTGCAGCACGAAGTCCTGGTCGACGACGATGTGGGTGGAGTAACCGCCTGCGGTCGGCCGACCGTCGCGGCCGGTCCCGCCGTAGGTTCCGATGGCGCCGTTCAGGCAGTACTGCTCAAGACCCTTGCGGCAGCTGTCGCACTCACGGCAGGAGTCCACCAGGCAGCCGACCCCGACGCGGTCCCCGACCGCATGACGGTCGACCTCGCTGCCGACCTCGGCGACCACCCCGGCGATTTCGTGGCCGACGACGATGGGCCAGCCGGCGTCGCCCCACTCGCCGCGCGCGGTGTGGATGTCGGAGTGGCAGATGCCGGCGTACTTGATGTCGATGAGGATCTCCCTCGGACCGACGTCACGTCGCTCGATCGTCGTCGGTTCGAGCGGCGTGCTGGCGCTGGGTGCGACGTAGGCGTTGACGGTCAGCATCGGGGGCTTCTTTCGTGGCGTGAGAGTGGGTAGGAAAAGGGAACCGGCAGTCGCGCGAAGCCCTCAGGTCTCTGACTACCCGCAACCGGGCCGGGTGCAACGTGGAGCCACCCCTGGGGACGCGCTCAGCTCAGCGTCACGGGTTCAGCAACGGGGTGACGGCGTGCAGGACGAGGTCGGCGCTGACGTGGGCCAGCATGGCGGCCAACAGGCCCTGCTTCCAGTACAGTCAGCCGAAGGCGAGTCCGCCCAACCCGTTGAGCAGCAGGGCCCCCGTTCGACCGACCCCGGTCCGGCGCGACTACGCCTCCGACCTGAACTGGGGCGTGCGCGGTCTGCTGGGAGTGGCAATCGACGACGCCGACCGAGCGGGGGCGGCGTAAGCGGCCCTCGCGCCGTTCCCGGACCTCCTGGCCGCCGCCGGCAGTGCCGTGTTCGTCGTCCGGCCCGTGTCCGAGATCCTCGGCGACATCGCCGCTTACCGGGGGGACCTGGCGGCCGCCCACCAGCACCACGCGAGAGCGATTCCCGTGGCCGACCGGGCCGGCGCCCCGCACTGGGCCGCCCGCTGCCGGCGATTGCTGCGCACGTCCTAGCTGGCGGGGTGCCGTGCTCGCTCAGAGCGAACGGTGGTGGGAAGAAATCTCCTGGTCCTGGCATTGAGTCGATGTCGCTCAATGTGACGAGCGACCCTGACCGGAGGCTTGAGACATGTCGACAACGCGACTTCCCGTACTTTTCCTGACCGACCTCGTGGTGCTGCCCGGAATGGTGGTGCCGATCGAGCTCGACGATGCCGCCCGCGCCGCGGTGGACGCGGCCCGCTCACACAGCGACGGACGCCTGCTCGTCGCCCCCCGCCTGGAGGACCGCTACGCCGCGTACGCGGTGGAGGCCTCCATCGTGCAGATGGGTCGGCTGGCCACCGGTGAGCCCGCCGCGGTGATCCGCGCGGAGCACCGGGCCCGGATCGGCTCCGGCGTCTCCGGACCCGGCACCGCCCTGTGGGTCGAGGCCGAGGAGCTCGACCAGCCCACCCCGGACACCGATGAGGTCCGGGCACTCGCCGGCGAGTACAAGGCGCTGGTCATCGCCACCCTGCAGCGGCGCGACGCGTGGCAGGTCATCGACACCGTGAACAAGGTGACCGACGCCTCGGCGCTGGCCGACCTGGCCGGCTACGCGCCCTACCTGGACGACAACCAGAAGCGTCAGCTGCTGGAGACCCCTGACGTCGCCGAGCGGCTGACCACCCTGATCGGGTGGACCAAGAATTACATCGCCGAGTCCGAGGTCAGCGACAAGATCGCCGGCGACGTGCGCGAGGGGATGGAGAAGAGCCAGCGCGAGTTCCTCCTTCGGCAGCAGCTGAACGCCATCCGCAAGGAGCTCGGCGAGGACGAGCCGGACGGGGCGCAGGACTACCGCACCCGCGCCGAGGAGGCCGACCTGCCCGACGACATCCGCAAGGCGGCGCTGCGCGAGGTGGGCAAGCTCGAGCGCGGCAGCGACCAGAGCCCGGAGGCGGGTTACCTGCGAACCTGGCTCGACACCATCCTGGACCTGCCCTGGAGCACCCGGACGACCGACTCGACCGACATCCCCGCAGCGCGGGAGATCCTCGACGCCGACCACCACGGCCTCGACGACGTCAAGGACCGGATCGTGGAGTACCTCGCCATCCGGGCCCGTCGCGCCTCGCGCGGTCTGGAGGTCGTCGGCGGCCGTGGCTCCGGCGCGGTGATGGCGCTGGTCGGTCCGCCCGGGGTGGGCAAGACCTCACTGGGCGAGTCGGTCGCCCGCGCCCTGGGTCGGAAGTTCGTCCGGGTGGCGCTCGGCGGCGTCCGCGACGAGGCCGAGATCCGCGGGCACCGGCGGACCTACGTCGGCGCGCTGCCCGGGCGGATCGTCCGGGCCATCACCGAGGCCGGCTCCATGAACCCCGTCGTGCTGCTGGACGAGATCGACAAGGTCGGCTCGGACTACCGCGGCGACCCGGCCGCGGCGCTGCTCGAGGTGCTCGACCCGGCGCAGAACCACACGTTCCGCGACCACTACCTCGAGGTCGACCTCGACCTGTCCGATGTGCTGTTCCTGGCCACGGCCAACGTCGTGGAGACCATTCCGCAGGCCCTGCTGGACCGGATGGAGCTGGTCACCCTCGACGGCTACACCGAGGACGACAAGATCGCCATCGCGCGTGACTTCCTGCTGCCCCGGCAGCTCGAGCGCGCGGCGCTGACCGCCGACGAGGTGGTCTTCGCCGAGGACGCGCTGCGCGAGATCGCGGCGAACCACACCCGGGAGCCCGGTGTCCGTCAGCTCGAGCGGCTGCTCGCCAAGGCCCTGCGCAAGGCGGCCACGAAGCTCACGGCGACCGGTGACCAGGGTGTGCTGGAGATCACCGCGGCCAACCTGCGGGACTACCTCGGCCGGCCACGGTTCCTGCCCGAGGCGCACGAGCGCACGTCGGTGCCGGGTGTGGCCACCGGCCTCGCGGTCACCGGGCTGGGCGGCGACGTGCTGTTCATCGAGGCCTCCGCGGTCGAGGGCTCGGCGGGGCTGACCCTGACTGGTCAGCTGGGCGACGTGATGAAGGAGTCCGCCCAGATCGCGTGGGCGTACGTCCGGGCCCATGCCGATCTGCTGGGGATCTCCGACCGGTCGATCTTCGAGCGGCACATCCACATCCACGTGCCGGCCGGCGCGGTGCCCAAGGACGGCCCGTCCGCCGGGGTGACCATGGTGACGGCGCTGACCTCGATGGCGCTCGGCCGCCCGGTGCGGTCCGACGTGGGCATGACCGGTGAGGTCACGCTGAACGGGCGGGTGCTGCCGATCGGCGGGGCCAAGCAGAAGCTGCTCGCGGCCCAGCGGGCCGGGCTGACCACGGTCTTCCTGCCCCAGCGCAACGAACCCGACCTCGACGAGGTACCGGCCGACGTGCTGGACGCGGTGGAGGTCGTGCTGAGCACCGACGTGGCCGAGCTGGTCACCGCGGCGATCGAGCCGGCCGCCGCGCCGGCGACTCCCCTGGCCGCCTGACCCGGCCGAGATCCCAGGGCGTAGAACTGCGGGGGGGGACGAGCCGCCACAACACACGGGGAGAGCCGGGGGGGGGGAGCGC
>CAXTVE010000032.1:0-748 GCA_964247485.1 uncultured Propionibacteriaceae bacterium | reverse complement strand
GCTCACGACGCTGAACCCTCATCGGGTGTCAGCTGGTCGTGAGCCCGCAGTTCGATGGAGCGGGCGGCCTCAACGCAGGGTCTCGGAGCGAGGCTCCGCCTCGGGCTCCGTCTCCTGCTCCACGGCCGGGTCCGGCTCCTGTTCGGCCTCCTCCACCGCCGCCGGCAGGTTGTCCTCGTCGTAGCGGGCCTTGACCAGGCTGGCGACGGTGGTGATGGTCAGGGTGCCGATGATCACGGTCAGGGACAGCCAGATCGGGATTTCGCCGCCGAAGGGGGCCCAGTCGGCCAGGTGGTACTGGTGCAGCGCGTGGAAGACCAGCTTGACTCCGATGAAGGCGAGGATCACCGACAAGCCGAGTGACAGGTAGACCAGCTTGCGCAGCAGCCCGCCGAGCAGGAAGTAGAGCTGCCGCAGGCCCATCAGTGCAAAGACGTTGGCGGTGAAGACCAGGTAGGGCTCCTGGGTCAGGCCGTAGATCGCCGGGATGGAGTCCAGCGCGAACAGCAGGTCGGTGCTGCCGAGGGCGATGATCACGACCAGCATCGGCGTGATCAGCCGCTTGCCGTTCTCCACGATGGTCAGCTTGGTGCCGTGGTAGTCGTCGGTCGACGGGAACCGCTTGCGGACGAAGCGCAGCATCGCGTTGTCCGGGGCCTCCTCGTCGTCGTGGCGGCGGTAGTCGATGACCAGCTTCACCGCGGTGTAGATCAGGAAGGCGCCGAACACGAAGAAGATCCAGCTGAAG
>CAXTVE010000031.1:13691-15092 GCA_964247485.1 uncultured Propionibacteriaceae bacterium | reverse complement strand
CCCCCCTCACGGTGCAGAGCGCTTGTCGGGGGGTTGGAGGGGGGTCGTCCCCCCGCACGACGCATGACCCGCTACGCATCCCTGCTCGACTCGGTCGGCCACACCCCGCTCGTCGGGCTGCCCAACCTGTCCCCCGGGCCGACGGTCCGGCTGTGGGCCAAGCTGGAGGACCGCAACCCCACTGGCTCCATCAAGGACCGCGCCGCCCTCAACATGGTCCGGGTCGCCGAGGCTGACGGCACCCTTCGCCCCGGGGCCACCATCCTCGAGCCGACGAGCGGCAACACCGGCATCTCCCTGGCCATGGCGGCCAAGCTGGCGGGCTACCGGCTGGTCTGCGTGCTGCCGGAGAATACCTCCCCGGAGCGCCGCCAGGTGCTGACCATGTGGGGGGCGGAGATCGTCTCCTCGCCGGCCGCCGGCGGCTCCAACGAGGCTGTCCGGGTGGCCAAGGAGCTGGCCGCCGACCATCCGGACTGGGTGATGCTCTACCAGTACGGCAACCCCGCCAACGCGGAGGCGCACTACCTCGGCACTGGCCCGGAGATCTTCGAGGACCTGCCCGAGGTGACCCACGTGGTGGCCGGGCTGGGCACCACCGGGACGCTGATGGGCATCGGCCGCTTCTTCGCCGACAAGAAGCCCGAGGTCAAGATCATCGCGGCCGAGCCCCGCTACGGCGAGTCGGTGTACGCGCTTCGCAACCTCGACGAGGGCTTCGTGCCCGAGCTCTACGACGAGCGCTACGTCACCTCACGCTTCTCGGTCGGGGCCCGCGATGCCGTCCGCCGGGTGCGCGAGCTGCTGGAGCGCGAGGGCATCTTCGCCGGGCTGTCCAGCGGCGCGATCGTGCATGCGGCGCTGGCTCAGGCGGCCCGGGCGGTCAAGGCCGGGGAGAGCGCCGACATCGTGCTGATCATCTGCGACGCCGGCTGGAAGTACCTGTCCACCGGCGCCTACGACGCCGACCTGGACACGAGCGAGGACTACCTCGACACCCAGGTCTGGGCGTAGTCCTTGGTCTGTCCGCTCGCGGCCTGCCGACGCTCGCGGACTCGCGGCTGACTCAGCTCAGACCGACCAGCGGGTCCCAGTAGGGATCGCGGCCGGCGTACGCGAGGGTGCGGTCGAGCAGGGGAGCATCGGGGGCGACCGGGAGCCGGGGGCCGAAGAGCCCGGCCCGCGCGTCGGCGTTGTCCGGGGTGCTCTCCACGAACTCCCAGGACGCCTGCAGGTTCTCCGGGGCCACGGCGTACGGCTGCTCCGTCGCCACGGCGAGGTCCCAGGCGTGCAGCACCAGCTCGTTGTTGACCACCGTCCCACAGACCTCCGCCGGCCTCTCGATGCCGCCGGCCGTGGGGGGGGGGGGGGCCGCCCGCCGCGCGGCCCCCCCCCCCCCCC